>CAIWHY010000055.1 GCA_903912585.1 uncultured Thermoleophilia bacterium
GCAAAACCCCTTGTGCCTCAACTGGTTTATAATGACGCCTTCCCGGGTTTTGCGACGAGTAATATCTATGCCCAAAGCGTTGACACAACTTTGAACGTCACCGGCGCAGCCGGGGCCATCACCAAGATCATCGAGTAGACGCAGCACACTGATCGGGCCGGGAGTGCCGCGTCGCGTTCGCGCGACGGACACACCCGGCCACGTGAACAGGACAGAGAAGGCGAGAGAGTGGCTCAGCAGAAGATCCGCATAAGGTTGAAGTCTTACGATCATGAGCTGATCGAGCGCAGCGCGCAGTCCATCGTGGAGACCGCGCAGCGCAGCGGCGCGACGATCTCTGGCCCCGTGCCGCTTCCCACGGAGAAGAACGTGTACTGCGTGATCAAGAGCCCGTTCAAGGACAAGGACTCGCGCGAGCACTTCGAGATCCGCACGCACAAGAGGCTCATCGATATCCATCAGCCCACGCCCAAGACCGTGGACCAGCTGATGCGTCTCGATCTGCCGGCCGGTGTCCATATCGAGATCAAGCTGTAGAGCGGACCATGACAGGCATCATCGGCAAGAAGATCGGCATGACCCAGCTCTTCGACGACAACGGCAACGTCGTTGCGGTGACCGTCGTCCAGGCTGGCCCGTGTCCCGTCACGCAGGTACGCACGCTCGATACCGACGGCTACGAGGCCGTCCAGCTCGCGTTCGAGGAGTGCAAGGACAAGCACATCAGCAAGCCCGAGCTCGGCCACCTCAAGAAGGCCGGTCTCAAGCACGGCATGCGCCACCTCGTCGAGTTCGACGCGGACGGCGACCTCAAGATCGGCGATACCGTGACCGTCGAGGCGTTCGAGGACGGACAGTCCGTCACCGCCACCGGCGTCAGCAAGGGCAAGGGGTTCCAGGGCACTATCAAGCGGCACAATTTCTCCCGCGGTCCCGAGAGCCATGGTTCGCACAACGTCAGGCAGCCGGGTTCGATCGGCGCCAGCGCATATCCGAGTCGCGTCTTCAAGGGCATGCGCATGAGTGGGCACATGGGGGCGCAGCGCGTCACCCAGCAGGGCCTCAAGATCGTCCGTCGTGACGTGGAGAACAACCTGCTGCTCATCAAGGGTTCCGTGCCCGGCGCCAAGAACTCCGTCGTCGTGATCAAGGGTAGGTAACAGTGGCCGCCGACGAGACCAAGAAGACCGAGAACGAGATGCCCGCCGAGGTTGAGGCCGCCGCCAAGCCGGCTGCCAAGAAGCCTGCGGCGAAGAAGCCGGCCGTCAAGAAGCCGGCCGCCAAGGCCGAGGCCGCCGCCAAGCCGGCTGCCAAGAAGCCTGCGGCCAAGAAGCCGGCCGCCAGGAAGCCCGCCGCCGCGGCCAAACCCGCTGCGGCCGCCAAGAGGCCCGCCGTCAAGGCCGAACCCGTGGCCAAGAAACCCGCCGCCGAGCGTCCCGCGAAGCAGAAGGCCGTCAAGAAGCCGGCCCCCGTGCTGCGTCACGGCAAGGAGGGCAAGGCGACGGTCGTGGACGCCGCCGGCAAGGAGCTCGAAGCGCGCACGCTCAACGCCGCGCTCTTCGGCGTGCCGGCCGACATCAACACCCTGCACCTCGTGGTGCGCGCCGAGCAGGCCGCGCGCCGCCGCGGCACAGCATCGACGAAGACTCGCGGCGAGGTCTCCGGTTCCACCGCCAAGCTGTATCGCCAGAAGGGCACTGGCCGCGCTCGCGCCGGCAGCGTCAAGTCGCCGATCCGTACCGGCGGCGGCGTCACCTTCGGTCCTCACCCGCGGAGTTTCGCGTTCAAGATCAATCGTAAGGTCGTGCGCCAGGCCCTGGCGATGGCGCTGAGCAATCGCGCCGAGAACGGCAACCTGTTCGTGGCCGCCGGCCTCAAGCTCGACGAGCCGAGCACGGCGACGCTCAACGACTTCCTCGTGAAGCTCGACATCGCGGCGCCGGTGCTGGTCGTCACGCACGACGAGCCGAGCGTCGCCAAGTCCGTGCGCAACCTCTCGTACGCCGAGGTGTCCGAGGTCGGCGCGCTCTCCACCGAGCAGGTGCTTCGCGCCCGCTCCCTGGTCCTCACCGAGAAGGCGTTCGCCGCCCTGAACGAGGCGTGACACATGGTTGAAGCCGAAAAGATCATCATCAAGCCGATCATCTCCGAGAAGAGCTACTCGCAGATCGACCACGACCGGTACACCTTCCAGGTGCACCCGGACGCGCACAAGACCATGATCGCCCAGGCGGTCGCGCAGCTCTTCAACGTCACCGTGGTCGCGGTGTCCACCGCGAACATCAAGGGCAAGCCGAAGCGCCGCGGCACGTCGCGCGGCCACACCCCGGCTTGGAAGAAGGCCGTCGTGCAGCTTGCGCCCGGCGACAAGATCGAATTCTTCGAGGGCAGGTAATGGGCATCAAGAGATTCAAGCCGACCTCGCCCGGCCGCCGGTTCATGACGGTCGACACGTTCGAGGAGATCACACGCAGTGAGCCGGAGCGCTCGCTGGTGGCGCCGCTCAAGAAGAACGGCGGCCGCAACAGCTACGGGCGCATCACGACGCGCCACAAGGGCGGCGGCCACAAGCGCCGCTACCGCGTCATCGACTTCAAGCGCAATAAGGACGCCGTGCCGGCGAAGGTCGCGCACATCGAGTACGACCCCAACCGGTCGGCGCGCATCGCCCTGCTGCACTACGTGGATGGCGAGAAGCGCTACATCCTGGCGCCGAAGGACCTCAAGGTCGGCGACATGGTCGAGTCTGGACCGGCGGCCGACATCAAGCCGGGCAACGCCCTGCCGCTGGAGAACATCCCGTCCGGTACGACGATCCACAACATCGAACTGCAGCCCGGCCGCGGCGCCCAGCTGGTGCGTAGCGCCGGCACGAGCGGTCAGCTGCAGGCCAAGGAGAAGGGCTACGGCGTTGTGCGCCTGCCCTCTGGCGAGCTGCGCCGCATCCGCCTCGCCTGTCGCGCGACGGTCGGGGAGATCGGGAACTCCGATCACTCCAACACCACCGGCGGCAAGGCCGGCCGCTCGCGCTGGCGCGGCGTCCGGCCGACGGTGCGCGGCACGGCCATGAACCCTGTCGACCACCCGCACGGCGGCGGCGAGGGCAAGACGACGGCCGGCCGGCACCCGGTCACCCCGTGGGGCGTGCCCACGCTCGGGTATCGCACGCGGGCCAACCACAAGCCGTCCGACAAGTTGATCATCCGCGGCCGCAAACGCGGCAAGCACTCGTAAGGCAGGAGGCACCTTTTGAGCAGGTCAGCAAAGAAAGGTCCGTTCGTCGAAGAGCGCCTCATGAAGCGCATCGAAGCGATGAACGCCGCCGGCCAGAAGAAGATGATCAAGACCTGGTCGCGGGCCTCGACGGTCTTCCCCGACATGGTCGGTCACACCATCGCTGTTCACGACGGGCGCAAGCACGTCCCGATCTTCATCAGCGAATCGATGGTCGGTCACAAGCTGGGCGAGTTCGCGCTCACCCGTACGTTCCGCGGTCACATCAAGGGCGACCGCTCGGCCAGAAGGTAACGGAACATGGCAGTAAGAGCACAAGCGAAGTACGTGCGCGTCGCACCGCGCAAGGCGAGGGAAGTCGTGGACCTGATCCGCGGCAAGTCCGTCGCCGAGGCGCGCAGCACGCTGTTCTTCGCCAATCGCAACGCCGCGCGCGTGGTCGCCCGAGTCCTGAACTCGGCGGTTGCCAATGCTGAGAACAACAACGCGTTCTCGGTCGATGACCTGTATGTCAAGGAGGCTCGCGTGGACGAGGGGCCGACCCTCAAGCGCTGGCAGTTCCGGGCCATGGGCCGCGTCAATCGCATTCGCAAACGCAGCAGCCACATCACCATCGCGGTGGAGCAGAGGGAGGTCCGTTCCTAGTGGGCCAGAAGGTGCATCCGGGCGGCTTTCGTGTGGGC
>CAIWHY010000056.1 GCA_903912585.1 uncultured Thermoleophilia bacterium
CCCGTCGATCGATCACGGCGGGGCCGCTTCTCTGGGGCATCGGCGAAGGCCCGCCCGACGCGCTCACGCAGGCCGCCTCGACGCGTGCCGCCGAAGTCACTCCGTCGGCGCCGCCGCGTCGTCCGGGACGAGCATGGTGGCCGCGTTGAGCCAGACGGCGGCGACCATGGCCCCGCGGGAGAGGCCGTCCACGCCCGGCGCTTCGGCGGACACCTCCGCCACGACCGGCGGGAGGGAGGCGACGGACACCCTAAGCGTCCCGCCGCGCGGCGCCACGCTGGTCACGGAGCCGGTCAGCACGTTCTGACCCGAATCGGCCGACGGCGGTCCCGCTGAGGGCGCTCCGGCCATCGCGTCGTGAAGCGTGATGTCCCACGGCTGGACGATGACGCCGACCGGGCCGGCAGCGGCGGCAGCACTCGCCACGACGACGCCCGAGTCAAGCGTCACCTCGGTGACACCTCCCGCGCGCGTCGCGACTCCGCTGAAGAAGTTCGTCCCCACGAACGCGGCCACGAACCCGGAGGCCGGCGAGCGGAGCAGCTCCGCCGTCGTGCCTGACTGGACGATGCGGCCTTCGTCCATCACGGCGACGCGGTCCGCGAGGCCGGCGACGTCGCCGAGGTCATGAGACACAAGGATCGTGGGCAGCCGCAGGTCGGCGAGGGTGCGCGAGAGCTCGGCGGCGACGCGGCTCTTGGTGACGGCATCCAGGGCGGAGAGCGGCTCGTCGAGGAGCAGCTCGTGGGGGGACGTCGCGACGGCTCGAGCAAGCGCGACGCGCTGCCGCTCGCCGCCGGAGATCCGGTCCGGCCGCGAATTCGCCAGCTCGGCGATCGCGAACCGCTCCTGGATCTCGCCGACGCGCTCCGACCGCTCGCGCTTGCTGCGCGCACGCGGATGCAGCCCGAAGGCGACGTTCTGCGCGACGCTCAGGTAGGGGAAGAGCGCGCCGTGCTGGAAGACCAGACCGACCCGACGCTCCTCCGGCGGAAGGTCGACACGCTTCTCCGCATCGAAGAGCGGCCGCTCGGCGCCGACGATCCGCCCATGGTCCGGTCTCAGAAGGCCGGCGATCGCGAGGAGCACCGACGACTTGCCGGCGCCCGAGGCGCCGATGAGCGCCAGGGTCTCGCGCCCCACCGAGAACCGCACGTCGAGGTCGATGCGGCCGAGGTGGTGCCTCAGCTCTACCTCGAGACGCTCGTCCGCCATGCCGTCAGACCCATGTCTGGAAGCGAAGGAGGAGCTTGGCCGTGATGAGGACGCCGAAGCTCACCGCCACCAGAAGCGCGGACATGGCCAAGGCGACATCGAGGTGGGTGGCGCCGAACTCTGAGTAGATCGCCAGCGGCAGTGTCTGCGTGACGCCCGCGAGGGCGCCGGCAAAGAGCGCCGTGGCCCCGAACTCGCCCAGAGCGCGCGCCCAGGCGAGCGCGGCCCCGGCCGAAAGGCTCTGCCGCGCCAAGGGTATGGAGACCCGCAGGAAGGTACGCGTTGAGCCCATGCCCAGCGTCCGCGATGCCGCCAGGAGTTGAGGGTCCATGGAGGCGAACGCCGCGATGGCCTGGCGCACGTAGAAGGGCATGGCGACGAAGGCCTGCGCCATCACCACGGCGACCCATGTGAACGGGATGCGGATGCCGAACTGCGTGAGGTGAGCGCCGAGCAGGCCGGTGCGCCCGAAGGCGGCGAACAGACCGATCCCGGCGACCGCCGGGGGCAGCACCAGCGGCAGCTCGAGAAACGTCACGAGCACCGTGCGTCCGCGAAAACGCCGGGTGCCGAGGAGGTAGGCCACCGGCGTGCCGACCACGACGATGAACAGGAGTGCCGTGAGGCTCGTCTTGAGGCTGATGCGCAGCGCGTCGCGGGCGACCGGCGAATGGAGCTGCGCAACGAGCGTCCCCAGAGGGACGCGCAGGAAGATGGCCAACAGCGGCAGGCCGACGAACGCCGTGAGAACGGAGACGGCGATCCCTGTGATCGCCGCCGCCGTGGTGAAGCGATGACGCGCGCCGTAGACCACGTCGACGCTGCCGTAGGCAGCTCCCGAACTACTCAGGGTGGCGGGCGGTGTCAAACGTGTCCGTCAGGGAGTGACGGGCTTGGGCAGGAACGCGTAGGACGTCATGATCCTCTGGCCCGCCCTGCCGAGTATGTAGTCCACGAAGCGCTGGGAGATGATCGGCGTCGTGCACGACTTCGTCAGGGCGATGGGATACGTGGGCAGGGGACTAGTCTGATACGCAGCCGGGATGGCGATCCGCTTGACGCTGGTGCCGGCGGAATAGGCGTCGCTCTGATACACGAACCCGGCATCGACCTCCCCGAGCTGGACCAGGGCGGCCACCGCGGACACGTTGACCTCAGTGCTGACCACGTTGGCGAGGACGCTCGTCTTGTAGGTGGCGCCGTACAGCCCGTTCAGGTTGGTGAGCACCGTGCGCGTGTAGGTGCCGATCGGCACGGCGGCGTCGCCGATGGAGACCAAGACGCCTGGCTTCGCGAGATCGGCAAGCGTATGCAGGCCTGCGGGATTGCTCTTGGGCGTGATCACGATGAGCGTGTTCTGGCAGAAGTTGACCGGTGTGTCGATGAAGCCGCCCTTGGCGAGGAGAGTGCCGTACTTCGTGCTGGCGCCGGCGAAGATGTCGCACGGGGCGCCCTGCTGGATCTGCGCGGTGAGCACGTCCGTGCCCTGGAAGTTGAACGCGAACCTGCGGTCCTTGTACATCGGCCGAGCGTTCTTGAACGTGGTCACCATCGCCGGAAAGACGTTTCTGAGCGAAGCGGCTCCGAACACGTTGACCGTGGGCAGAGCCGTGCGTGACGAGTGCGCCGGGCCGTCCGCGAACGCCGGCGCCGCCATGACGAGCGCGATGACGAGCGCGAGAACGGCCACAGTTAGCTTACGAGTCATTGCAGACCTCCTGGGCGACCGCGTCGCCCCGTGGGATACATCCAAGACGGCGTGCCGCCCCAAGACATGATTCGCCCGCCTCGCCCGGGGGCTGCGGGCGTTATTCCACATCGAGAATAGCGGTCTGTCAATCCGACGGTGTCTCTCCACGCCGCGAAGCGACTCGTGCGAGCGCGCCGGCGGGCCTTCGCGCCCGGCACCCCTCCTTCGTTCTCGCCCTGCCGGCCCCGGGCGATACCGAACCCCTTGCCGGTGGGCGCGCCAGCATCGGGCGTCGATCGACGGACCGGTGTCTGCGCTGCCTCGTGCAGAATGGCAGGCAGCGCTTCGTTCAACGCAGGTCAGGCGAATGCGATACGCTCGCGTTGCCGACTGAGGAGCGTGGATGGCTTTCTACTGCGGGACAGTGCTGCGGCTCGATCTCACCCGGCTCCGGGCGTCCACCGAGCCGCTCAACGAGGAGTGGGCGCGCCTGTTCGTGGGCGGCAAGGGCCTCCTGCTGCGCTACCTGTTCGACGAGCTGCCGGCGGGAGCCGGCGCTCTCTCGCCGGAGAACCCGCTGATCCTCGCGACCGGGCCGTTCGCCGGCACGATCGCCGCCACGTGCTCGCGGCTCGCGGTGGGGTGTAAGAGCCCCGCCACCGGCGCGCTGCTCGACTCCTACGTCGGCGGGTCCTTCGCTCCGGAGCTCAAGTTCGCCGGCTACGACCTGGTCGTGATCACCGGTCGCGCGCCCGAGCCGGTGCTCGTGCGCATCACCGACGCCGACGTCGAGTTCGTGCCTGCCGCCGGCCGCTATTGGGGGCTGGAGACGGCGGTGCTCGAGCAGCTCGTGCGTGAGGAGATGGGGCCGGGCGCCAAGGTGCTCTCCACCGGCCCGGCCGGCGAGAACCTGGTGCCGTTCGCCTGCCTCTCCACCGACCAGTTCCACAAGGCGGGGCGCGGCGGCGCGGGCGCCGTCATGGGCAGCAAGAACCTCAAGGCCGTGGCCGTACGCGGTACTGGGGCGGTCACCGCCGGTGACACCGCCGCCTTCACGCGCGACGTGCTGCGCCTGCAGGAGGACCGCGTGCTTACGGTGGACAATGCCTGGACCTACGAGGAAGGCACACCTTTCCTGGTGGACGCCGTGAGCGACGCCGGCGCGCTGCCGACGCGCAACTGGCGCACGGGCTCGTTCGACGGCGCCGGGACGATCAACTCGACCACCCTGCTGGGCATACGCACCAAGCTGCGCGCCTGCATGCAGTGCCCGCTGGCGTGCAGGCAGGTGCACCAGTTCGAGGGCTACGTCTGCGAGGGCCCTGAGTTCGAGACGCTCGGTCTCTGCGGCTCCAACTGCGGCGTCAGTGACCTCGACGCGATCGCCGCCTTCAATCGCGAGTGCGACGAGCTCGGGCTGGACACGATGTCGACCGGCGCGATCGTCGCCCTGGCGATGGAGCTGTGCGAGGCCGGCGCCGCCGACTACGGCCTGCGCTTCGGCGACACCGGCGCCTACCTGCGGGCGCCCCGGCTGATCGCCGGCCGAGAGGGGTTCGGCGCCGAGCTGGCGCTCGGCGCCCGCGCCCTCGCGGCGCTCAAAGGCCGGCCTGAGCTGGCCATCGAGGTCAAAGGCCTGGAGATGCCGGCCTACGACCCGCGCGGCACCTTCGGCATGGGGCTCGGCTACGCCACGTCCGACCGCGGCGCCTGCCACATGCGCGCCTTCTCGGCCGGCGACGACATCCTCGGCGGCGAGGGCGCCGCCGACTCGCTTGCCGGCAAGGCCCAGCTCGTCGCCGACCAGCAGGACTTCAGCGCCGTCGCCTGGACCGGCATCTGGTGCGCCAACATGGCCGTCGACACGGACTTCCTGGGCGTCCACTTCCGGCACCTCTGGGGTCGCGAGACGTCGCACGAGGAGCTCATGACCATCGGCGCGCGGATCTGGAACCTCGGCCGGCTCCTGAACTTGCGCGAGGGCCTGCGCCGCGCGGACGACCGCTTGCCGGAGCGGATCCTCAGCGTGCCTCACCCGGACGGCGTCGCCGCCGGCAAGGTGGTCGGCGCCGGGGCCTTCCGCGAATCGCTGGACGAGTACTACCGGCTGCGGGGATGGGACTCGGCGGGTGTCCCCAGCCGCGAGACACTGGAGCGCCTGTCGCTGACGCGCGAGTCGGGGTCGCTCGACCTGGACTGATGCGACGGCCGGCCAGCGCCTGAGTCTGCGTCTCTGCGGGCACAGGCGCCATCAAGGGAGGCAGATGACCGAAGTCAACTCAGCCGATGACCCTTCCCCGGGTCGGCGGGGCCGTCGGATCAGGACGTTCAGCAGGCACGATGCCGAGCGGTCCGGCGCAGTCGATCAACCGCGCGTCAACGTCGGCCACCGCGTCTACCTCCACGAGCACGGCGAGATCTTCTTCGGTCCAGGTATCTACGAGCTGCTGGTGCTGACCGACGAGACGGGCTCGCTGCGGCAAGCTGCCCAGACCATGGGCATGGCCTACAGCAAGGCGTGGACCATCATGCGAGAAGCAGAGACTCACTTCGGCCTCAAGCTGCTGGAGCGCCAGGCCGGCGGTCCGAGCGGCGGCGGCTCCGTGCTCACCGATGACGCCCGTCAGGTGCTGCTCCATTTCAAGGGGCTC
>CAIWHY010000057.1 GCA_903912585.1 uncultured Thermoleophilia bacterium
CGCGGGCGGAACTGCCGGACTTCTTCGTGCGCCTGGCTGCGGCGCCCGCCGGGACGCCCTCCGCCGGGGGACGGCCGCGCGCGGCGGAGCCGCCTGGGGAGTCGTCGCCCGTCACCTGACAGGCCGAAGGCGGCGCCTGGAGGGTGGGCGCCGCCTTCGTGGAGCCTTGGCGCCCGGTGGACTGGGCGCCTACCTTCTCCCCCTGACGGGAAGCGCATCCAGAGATTAGACTGTGAATGCGCACTAAAAGAATACGGCGGGTCTTGTACGGCGTCAAGTACCGGTTTCGCGGCCGGCGCCGCTCAGGCCGAGGCGCTTCTTGACCTCGGCGTAGCGGTGCGTGAGGGCGCGTTCGTGGGCCTCCTCCTCGCGCAGCAATTGGTCGAACATCGCGCAGGCTTCCCGGTCGGCGCAGTGGTCGAGGCCCTTGCGGTACTTCGCCTGGGCGGCGCGTTCGTCGGCGAGCGCCGCCTCGAGGATCGCCAGCAGCCCCTCGTCGCCGATTCTGCCGCCGTCCGCCGGCTCGGCGAAGAGCGGGTCCGCGAAGCTGTCGTCCGCCATGGTCACGTCTCCCTGGTCATCTTGAGCGAGAAGCTGAGCGGGAAGTCGTCGTGGTGCCCCTTGACGCGCAGGAGGCCGTCCTCGCACTTCTCGAGGAAGGGGAACGAGAGCCCGTGCGTGAACGGGAACTCGTGCAGGAAGTCGAGGCGCAGTCCTCGGCGCAGGAGTGGGTCGATGGTCTCGGCGAAGCCGTGGACCCACTCGTAGGTGACGTTGTTGCGCGTCCTGGCGCCGGGGTCGGCGTAGGTGCCGGGTTCGTCGAAGCGCAGCGGCTCGCCGTGCTGGAAGTACGGGTAGCCCACGCGCAGGCGGTCGGGCGTGGAGTCCTCGGCGAGCGTGAGTACGTTGGGGTGGAACTCGGCGAGGTAGAACGTGCCGCCGGGCTTGAGGAAGTGCGCCACGACGTCCGCCCACGGCTCCAGGTCCTGGAGCCAGATGAGGACGCCCCACGACGTGAAGACGACGTCGAACCGGCCCTCGAGGACGTCCGCGAGCGACGTCACGTCGCTCTGCACGAAGGTGGCGCGCGCCGAGAGGCCGACCTCGTCGGCCAGGGCGCGCGCCTGCGCGATGGCCGCGCCCGAGAAGTCGGCGCCGGTGACGACGGCGCCCGCCCGCGCCCAGGTGAGCGTGTCGAGGCCGAAGTGGCACTGCAGGTGCAGCAGGGACGTGCCCTCGTGGACGAGCGGCCCGAGCTCGTCCTGCTCGACCCTCGTGAGCGAGCTGCGCCCGCTCCTGAAACCGTCGACGTCGTAGAGGTCCGATCCCACGTGCACGCCGACGCGCTCGTCCCAGTTCGCCAGGTTCGCCTTGAGGTAGTCGTCCAGCATCGGTCCTCCGCCGCTCAGGTCGCCGGCCCGTTCAAGGCGCCAGCCTCTCCAAGGTCCAGTCGCCGCCGGCGTCGAGGCGCAGGGCGAATCTGCCCGGGCACATCGGGCACTTGCCGGTGGCGCCGTCTGCGGGATCCGGGCCGAAGTCGACCTGCCACCCGCAGAGCGGGCAGAAGAGTACCACGGGGGTGGCCGAGTCCTCGACGGTGGCGATCGTCCGCCGCAGCCCGCGCCAGTGGCCGGTCTCTCCCACGGAGAGCTCCTTGAACAGCGCCTGCAACTGCGGATCGCCGGCCTCCTCGGCCATCCTGCCGTAGCGTTTGACGGCGGCGATCTCGAACTCGAGGTCGGCGCGCAAGGCCGCGAGGTCGCGGGCGTAGCCTCGCGCGCTCATCGCTTCTCGCCGAGCCGCTGCAGCTCGGCTTCCAGCAGGCCGCGATGCCCGGCCTCGTTGCGGCGCAGCGATTCCCAGTACGTCTGCAGCCGCGGGTCGGAGGTCGCGCCCGAATGCTGCACGTAGCGCTCGACCGCGGCCGACTCGAGGGCGAGGGCCTCGCGAAGCAGGGCGACGTCGCCTGCCCGGTCGCCGCCGGGACCGCCGGTCATCGCGGTCCCGTCAGGCCTCGGCGACACGGTACGCGACGCTGCGGATGAGGCCGATCGTCTCGCCGTTCTCTCCGGCGGTCGTCGCGTCGCTGACCGAGAACACCTTGTCGGCCTTCTCGTCGTTCAGGAACGCGGCGACCTGCGCGTCCAGATCCTGCAGTTCGCGCGAAGTCGCGAAGATCTTGATGGGGGTCATGAACGTCCTTATCTTGATCATGGGGCTCCTCCCGTGGGCCGGCGCCGCCGACCTCGTTGGTCCTGCCGTGTGCCTGCTCCATTCCCGCGGCCGCCCGCATCCATAACTCGCGCCTCGCGCGCACGCCCGGCTTCCGCGCTTCCGGGACGAAGTGGCCACATCCGGCGAGGCAATGTGTGCCTCGTGAGCCACAGTTGCCTTTTTCTTAACGATCCTTTGCGATAGAGTGCGTGACGTGGAGACCACGTACGAAAAAGATGGCAAGTACCTCGGGAGGCTCGCCGACGTGTTCGGCGACCCGACGCGGCGCGGCGTCTACCGGCATCTTCGCGAGGCGGCCGATCCCGTCACCGCCACCGAGGTCGCGGAGGTCTTCGGCCTGCACCGCACCGTCGCCCGCGCTCACCTGGAGCGACTCTGCGAGCTCGGACTCGTCGAGTCCGGGACCCGCCGCCGGGCCGGCGGCGGCCGCCCGGCCAAGACCTACGTGCACACCGGGGAGCGCCTCGAGGTCATGCTCCCGCCGCGGCGTTACGAGATGCTGTCGCGCACGCTGCTGCACCTCATCGAGGACTCGATGGAGGCGGACGCCGCGGCGGCCGCAGCATTCTCCCTCGGCCGCACCTTCGGCGAGGAGACCGCGGCCGAGATCGCCGGCGACAACGTGCAGCGGCCCGTCGCCCTGGCGCCCAAGGCCGTCCTCGCCTGGATGGACGGGGCCGGCTACGGCGTCTCGCTGGGCAACAGCGCGCCGGGCAAGGTCGTGCTCGAGGTCCACAACTGCGTGTACCGCGAGCTCAGCGAGGAGTTCCCGGACATCGTCTGCCGCCTGGACCTCGGCATCGTCTGCGGCATGCTCGGCGTGGACGAGGCGGTGCACACCCAGACGCACCAGCTCAGCCGCGGCGACGGCATGTGCCGCCACGAGTTCCGCCTCTAGCTTCCAGCCCCGCCCGCCACCGTCACTTGATCCCCGGCACGTAGCGCATCAGCTTGATTGCCGTGCTCATCACGGCGGCGTACTGCCCGTTGCTCAGGAACGGCGGCGTGTCGATCGCCAGCAGCCGCTCCACGGCGATCGTCTGCGCCTCAGTGTACTTCTCGATGCCCTGGCGCCCGTGGCGGCGGCCGAGGCCCGACTCCTTGAAGCCGCCCATGGGGCTCGCCGAGGCCCACGTGGCCGAGTACGCCTCGTTGATGTTGACGGTGCCGCTCTGCAGGCGCGCCGCCAGCTCGCGGCCGGCGCGCGCGTCGCGCGTCCACACGCTGGCGTTGAGGCCGTAGCGGGAGTCGTTGGCGAGCCCCACCATCTCCTCGGCCGACGAGCAGCGGTAGACGGAGGCGACCGGGCCGAAGGTCTCGGCGCGGCAGAGCTCCATCTCGCCGGTCACCCCGGCGAGCAGCGTAGGCTCGTAGAAGTACGGGCCGAGGTCGGGGCGGGCCTTGCCGCCCGCCAGCACCTCGGCTCCTTTGGCGACGGCGTCGCCGACGTGCGCCTCGACCTTGGCGAGCTGCTCGGCGCTCACCAGCGAGCCCATGTCCTCGGCGAACGTCAGGCTGGCGCCGAGGCGCAGGCCGCGGAGCGCCTCGGCGAGCCGGCCGGTGAACTCGTCGTAGACGGCGTCGTGCACGTAGATGCGCTCGATGCTGATGCACAGCTGGCCGCTGTTGGAGGTGACGCCGCGCACGGCGCCGGGCACGGCGCGGCGCAGGCTGGCGTCCTCGAGCACCAGCAGCGGGTTCTTGCCGCCGAGCTCCATCGAGCAGTCGATGAGCGCGCCGGCGGCCTGCG
Organism: uncultured Thermoleophilia bacterium; assembly: GCA_903912585.1. Lineage (GTDB taxonomy): Bacteria > Actinomycetota > Thermoleophilia > UBA2241 > UBA2241 > CAIXSE01. The sequence goes on from CAIWHY010000057.1 coordinate 3,986, forward strand.
CCGCGACCTTGGCGCCGGTGGCCGTGGAGCCGGTGAACATCAGGTAGTCCACGGCCTCGATGAGCGGCGCGCCGAGCTCCGCGCCGCGGCCGCTGACGATGCCGAGGAGGCCGCGCGGCAGGCCGGCTTCCTCCAGCAGACCGGCGGCCCAGAGCGCCGCGAACGGGGTCTGTGCGTCCGGCTTGATGACGACGCCGTTGCCGGCCATGAGCGCCGGGATGGCGTCCCCGACCGCCAGCGTGAGCGCGTAGTTCCACGGCGCGATGATGCCGACCACGCCGCGCGGGTGGTGGTGCTCCCAGGCCTTGGTGAGGATGGGGAGCGCCCCCTGGCGGCGGCGCGGCCGCAGGAACTCTGCCGCCGTGTGCGCGTAGTAGCGCGCCTGGATGGCTGTGTCGAGGACCTCGTCGAAGGCGTGCTTGCGCGCCTTGCCGGTCTCGAGCTGGATGATGTCGAGGATCTCGGCGGCGTTGTCGATCAGCAGGTCGTGGAAGCGCAGCAGGACGGCGGCGCGCTCGGCGAAGGAGCGCCGCGCCCAGTCTGCCTGTGCATCGCGCGCCGTAGCGCAGGCGGCGGCGACGTCCGCCGGCGTGCCCTTGGGCACGCTGCCGAGTGTCTCTCCGCTGAACGGCGCTTCTACGAGCAGCTCGCTCGCCGGTGCGGCGACCGCCGCGCGCGCCGCCAGGCGCGCGAGCAGCGGCGCGCTCACCCGCGCCGACCAGCGGCGCTCTGCCGCGGCCTCGCCTTGCTCTTCCCGCACGCTCGTCGCCATGATCTCTCCTTCCGCCTGCGCGGCAGTCTACACCCCGGCCCGAGGCGGGGTTGCCGCTGCACAGAGGGGTATTGCGGGGGCCGCGGCGAAACCTAGCCAAGGACCTCGATGAGGTCAGGCCTGAGTTGCCGAACGCCTCGTCGGCGGCCGCCCTGTGAAGACGGAAGGACGCGCATGCGGAGAGGAGTGGCAGGAGC
>CAIWHY010000058.1 GCA_903912585.1 uncultured Thermoleophilia bacterium
AGGATCACCGAGATCCGCAGACGGGAACAGATGTGGCGAGGATGCGGGGAAGGACCTGCTGCGGGGCCGGGGACCCGGGACGGGGACCGAGTGGGGGACCCCGACTAGCGGCCGTAATGACAGCTCAAGCGACGCGATCGTGCCCGTGCGTCCTCGGTCGCGAGGCCCGCGCGGCTCTCGCTGACCGACGGTTCGGCGTTTGTGCAGGGTCGCGCGCATGCCTAGAATCGCATCCCTGCGGATAGGAACATCCGAGCAGCCGGCCGCATCTCCGGCGCTCGACCAGCCCAGAAAGGACTAACGCGATGCAGAAGCGCTTCCTCATCACGCCCGGCCCGACTCCCGTGCCGCCCGAGGTGCTCTCGGCTCTCTCCGAGCCCGTCATCCATCACCGCGCGCCGCGCTTCACCGAGATCCTCACGCAGGTCGTCGCCGGCATGAAGTACGTCTACCAGACCGAGAACGACATCATGGTCTACGCGGCCAGCGGCACCGGCGCGATGGAGGCGGCGGTCGTCAACGTCGTCAATCCCGGCGACCACGTCCTCGTCGCCTCCGTCGGCAACTTCGGCGAGCGCTGGAAGAAGCTGAACGCCACGTGGGGCGCCGAGGTCACCGCGCTCGACTACGCGTGGGGCACCAAGGCCGAGCCGGCCGACATCGCGAAGGCGCTCGCCGCCGACCCCGCCATCAAGGCCGTGTTCGTGCAGCACAGCGAGACGTCCACCGGCGTCGTCAACGACGTCAAGGCGATCGGCGAGATCGTCGCCGGGACGCCGGCGATCCTCGTCGTCGACGCGATCAGCGGCCTCGGCGCGAGCGACCTGAAGACCGACGAGTGGAAGGTCGACGTCTGCGTGGCCGGCTCCCAGAAGGCACTGATGGTGCCGCCCGGCCTTGCCTACGCGGCCGTCAGCGAGAAGGCCTGGGCCGTCATCGCCGAGTGCAGGACGCCGCGCTTCTACTTCGACTTCGTCGCCATGCGCAAGAAGATGACCGGCGACTCCGCGCAGACGCCGTACACGCCGGCCGTGAGCCTCATGGTCGCGCAGAACGTGGCCATCGACCTGATCAGGGAAGAGGGCCTGCAGAACGTGTTCGAGCGCCATCGCGTGCTCGGCAAGGCCGCACGCGAGGGCGTCAAGGCCCTCGGCCTCGAGCTCTTCGCGGTCGAGGATCCGGAGGCCAACTCCGTGACCGCCGTCAAGGTGCCCGAAGGCGTCGACGGCGGCAAGATCGGCAAGATCGCGCGCGACAAGTACGGCGTGTGGCTCGCCGGCGGCCAAGGCGCCGTCAAGGGCAAGATCTTCCGCTTCGGCCACTGCGGCTACTTCGGCCACAGCGACATCGTCGTCGGCCTGAGCACCGTCGAGATGGTGCTCGCCGAGCTCGGGTACGACGTCAGGTTCGGCGCTTCGGTGGGCGCGGCCGAGCAGGTGTTCATGACCAGCACCGTGCTGCTGTAGGGGGCGAGAGAACATGACCGAACAGAAGAAGGTCCTGGTCAAGGAGAAGCTCGCCCCCGAGGGCGTCAAGTACCTCGAGGACCTCGGCTTCCAGGTCGACATCGGCACCGAGTGGGACGAGGCCGAGCTGCTCGAGCGCATCCCCGAGTACCACGGCCTCATCATCCGCTCGGCGACCAAGGTGACGGCCGCGGTGATCCAGGCCGGCGCGAAGCTGCAGGTGGTGGGCCGCGCCGGCGTCGGCGTCGACAACGTCGACGTCAAGGAGGCGACCAAGCGCGGCGTCATCGTCGTCAACGCGCCGCAGAGCAACGTGCTCTCCGCCGCCGAGCAGACGATCGCCCTGCTGATGGCCTGCGCCCGCAACCTCGCGCAGGCCCACGCCGACCTCAAGGCCGGCAACTGGAACAAGGGCAAGTGGGGCAAGGGCGGGGTGGAGGTGCGCGGCAAGACGCTGGGCATCATCGGCCTCGGCCGCATCGGCTTCCTCGTCGCCGAGGACGCCCGCGGCCTCGGCATGAACGTGCTCGCCTACGACCCGTTCGTGCCGGCGGAGAAGTTCCACGAGCTGGGGCTCGAGCGCGCCGACAGCCCCGACAAGATCTACCGCGAGGCGGACTTCATCACCGTCCACCTGCCCAAGAACGCCGAGACGCTCGGCTTCATCAGTGACGACGAGTTCGCCAAGATGAAGGACGGCGTGCGCGTCATCAACGTCGCGCGCGGCGGCATCATCGACGAGGAAGCCTGGGCGCGCGCCATCGAGAGCGGCAAGATCGCGGCGTCGGCGGTCGACGTCTACCCCAAGGAGCCGACCACCGAGAGCCCGCTGTTCAAGTACGACAGCGTGGTCGCGACTCCGCACCTCGGGGCCAGCACCGTCGAGGCACAGCTCCGCGCCGGCACGATCATCGCCGAGCAGGTGGCGGCGGTCCTCAAGGGCGAGTTCGCCAGCAACGCCGTCAACATCCCGCTGGCTCCCGGCGAGGACGCCGACGAGCTGATGCCGTTCCTCGGGCTCTGCGAGAAGCTCGGCA
>CAIWHY010000059.1 GCA_903912585.1 uncultured Thermoleophilia bacterium
CCAGCGTATGCATCAGGCGGGGCTGTTCGAGGGCGACGGCATCGGCCTCGCCACGGTGCAGCGCCTCGTCACCCGCCACGGCGGCCGCGTCTGGGCCGAGGCCGCGGTGGAGAAGGGCGCCACCTTCTATTTCACCCTGCCGGAGGTGGCGGCCGCGGTCTGAGGGATCGGGAGGTCCACGCGGCCGCCCGCGGCCCGCGTCTGGCGCGCCCTGACCGCGTCGCCGTTCCCCGCCTGTGCTATCCTCGGCGACCGTGAGCACCGAGACGCCATCCCCGATCGAGCGCGGCGACCAGCGCGGTGACTTCATCCGCGAGATCGTCGCCGCCGACCTCCGCGAGGGGCGACGTGAGGGCATCGTCACCCGCTTCCCCCCGGAGCCGAACGGCTACCTGCACATCGGCCACGCCAAGTCGATCTGCCTCAACTTCGGCATCGCCGGGGAGTTCGGCGGCCGCTGCCACCTGCGCTTCGACGACACCAACCCGATGAAGGAAGAGCAGGAGTACATCGACGCCATCGAGGCCGACCTGCGCTGGCTCGGCTTTGACTGGGGCGAGCACCTCTACTACGCCTCGGACTACTTCGAGCAGCTCTACGACTGGGCCGTCGACCTGATCAAAGCAGGCAAGGCCTACGTCGACGACCTCTCGGCTGACGAGATCCGCGAGCATCGCGGCACCTTCACGGAGGCCGGCCGGGAGAGCCCCTGGCGGGGCCGGCCGGCCGAGGAGAGCCTCGACCTCTTCGCGCGCATGCGCGCCGGGGAGTTCCCCGACGGCGCGCGCGTGCTGCGCGCGCGCATCGACATGGCCGCCCCCAACATCAACCTGCGTGACCCGGTCCTCTACCGCATCCTCCACGCGGAGCACCCGCGCACGGGCGGCGCCTGGTGCGTCTACCCGACCTACGACTTCGCCCACGGCCAATCAGACGCCATCGAGGGCATCACGCACTCCATCTGCACGCTCGAGTTCGAGGCCCACCGTCCGCTCTACGACTGGCTCATCGACAACCTGCCGGTGCCCTCGCGCCCGCATCAGTACGAGTTCGCGCGGCTCAACCTCACGCACACCGTGCTCTCCAAGCGCGTCCTGCTGCGCCTCGTCAACGAGGGCCATGTGCGCGGCTGGGACGACCCGCGGATGCCGACGATGTCCGGCCTGCGCCGCCGCGGCTTCCCCGCCGAGGGGATCCGCGACTTCGTGGCCATGGTCGGCGTGGCCAAGACCGACAGCGTCGTCGAGACCGGCATGCTGGAGCACGCGGTGCGCAATGTCCTCAACCGCACCGCGTCCCGTCGCTTCGCCGTGCTCGACCCGCTCAAGGTGGTCGTCGAGAACTACCCCGAGGGGCAGAGCGAGGAGATGGAGGTGCCCAACAACCCGGAGGACCAGTCCGCTGGGAGCCGCAAGGTACCCTTCTCCCGCGAGCTGTGGATCGAGCGCGACGACTTCATGGAGGAGCCGGTGCGCAAGTTCTTCCGTCTGGCGCCCGGCCGCGAGGTACGGCTGCGGTCCGCGTACTTCGTCACCTGCACGGACGTGGTCAAGGACGCGGACGGCCGGGTCGTGGAGCTGCGCTGCACCTACGACCCGGAGACGCGCGGCGGCGACGCTCCCGACGGCCGCCGCCCCAAGGCGACGCTCCACTGGGTGTCGGCCGCGCACGCCGTGCCCGCCGAGGTCCGGCTCTACGACTACCTCTTCCGGGAGGCGTACCCCGGAGCCGACGGTCGCGACCTCTTCGACGACCTCAACCCGGACTCGGAGACGGTCGTCGCCGGCGCCCTTGCGGAGGCTTCTCTGGCCGACGTGCCGGCCGGTGAGACCGTGCAGTTCGAGCGGCTCGGCTACTTCTGCCCGGACCCCGACTCGGCGCCCGGCGCGCTCGTCTTCAACCGCACGCTGACGCTCCGCGACACCTGGGCGAAGCTGCAGGCGCAGGGGCGGCAAGACAAAGCCTGAGCGCGGGCCGGAATCCCCAGATAGTCACGAACGTCGACGTTGACCACTGGACGTGCAGGTCGCGCTGGTTGTCAATCGATGCTCGTTACCCAGAAACATCCATCCGCATCTTTCCCTGCTGAAATCCCGTCCAGTTCAGCGTCGCTCAGCCCAGCGGTCGGAGGCAGCGGGATCACCAGGGTGCGCACGTCCGCGGCATCGACGGCCACGTTGACGGTCACGCCATCTGGGATCTGCACGCCTTCGGCCGCGAGCGTCGCCGCCGGGTCGGCGAGCAGCCGCTCTTTGAAGCCCTCGTCCTCCCAGCACTTGGTGATGATCTTCTGCAGCGGGTTCTCTTGCTCGGCCATGATGCCGTCCTTTCGCGTGGTGCCGTTGCCGACGGGGTCCGCGGCCCATGCGTCTCAGGGCCGCAGCTCGGTCTCCAGTTCCTTCGCCTGCTCGCACACGTAGGCCTTGTCCTCCTCGCCGAGCGCGCACCAGCCGCAGACCACGTCCTCGCACAGGGTCTGCGTCTCGCGGCAGAAGAGCGGGTCGGGGCGCTGCATGTCGCCGGTGCGGGCGAGGTTGTCGTAGAAGCAGCCGCCGCCGCAGAAGTAGCGCGCCCAGCAGGAGCGGCAGGCGGGCAGGTTCTCGACCACGGCGCGGTGGTAGTCGTTGACCGCGCCGGCCCGGTAGTCCGAGAGGTGTCCGAAGCGCATCTCCTCGAGGCCCACGAAGCGGTGGCAGGGGTAGACGTCCCCGTTCACGGCCATGGCGCGCATGCCGCGGCCGAGGCCGCAGCCGGCGTGGCGCTTGCGCCCCTCGGCGAGCGCCGCCAGC
>CAIWHY010000060.1 GCA_903912585.1 uncultured Thermoleophilia bacterium
CGCGCAGGCGTTCGTCCGCCAGCCTGCGATCCGTGACATCGGTGGCAAACCCCGTGACGCCCAGGAGCACCCCCTCCGCGTCCCGGACCGCCGCCTTGAAGGTCTCGAACCAGCGTGAGTCGCCGCGGAGCTCGAGCATCTGCTCGTAGACGATGGGCGCGCCCCCGGCCATGATGGCGGCGTCGTCGCTGCGGAACCGCTCGGCACGCTCCCGAGGGAAGATGTCGAGATCCGTCTTGCCGATGACCTCGCCCGCGGCGGGTACACCGGCCAACCCGGCAAGAGCGGTGTTGGCGGCGAGAAAGCGGCCCTCGGTGTCCTTGAGCCACACGAGCCCCGGCTGGTTCTCGATGATCGCGGAGAGATAGGACTCGCGCAGGCGCAGGGCCTCCTCGGCTTCCTTGCGCGCCGTGATGTCGAGCTGCACCCCGACCATCCTGAGAGGGCGGCCTTCCTCGTCCCGCTCCGAGACCTTGCCGCGGTCGAGGACCCAGATCCAGTGCCCGTCCTTGTGGCGCACGCGCACCTCGCACTCGTACATCGGGAACTCCCCGGCGAAGTGCCGCTCGATCAGCGCGTCCGAGCGCCGCAGGTCGTCCGGGTGCCACATGTCGTTCCAGTCGTCGACGGAGATCGGGCCGAGCTCGGCGAGCGTGTAGCCGGCGGTCTCGGCCCACTGTTCGTTGAAGGTCACCTCTCTGTCCCTGACGTTCCAGTCCCAGAGCCCCGCGCCCGAGCCTTCGACGGCGCGCGCGAGCTGCTCCTCACTCTCGCGCACGCGCGCCGCCGCCTGTTTGTTCGCGGTAACGTCGCGCACGATGAAGACCATGCCGGTGGGCTCGTCCTGCGGGCCGCGGATGAACGCGCCGCTCACCTCCATCGGGAAGGTGCTGCCGTCGGTGCGCAGACCGCGGTAGTCGCTCACCGCCGTGCCGACCCGCTCGCGCATGCGCGCGATCGTCTCCATGGCAGACGCGCGAGACTCGGGAGCGAGGAAGTCGGTGAGCGGTCGGCCCACCGCCTGGTCGACGCTCTGGAAGCCGAACATCTTCACGGCCCTTGGAGACGTCAGCCGAACGCGCCCCTCGAGGTCGGTGATGGTGACGTTCTCGGGGAATGCGCTGACGATCGAGCGGTAGAGCGCCTCGCTCTCCGCCAGCGCCTCCTCGGCCTGCCTCCGCGCGGTCAAGTCGAGCATGGTCGTCAGCAGGCAAGGCTCGTCACCGAGGACGATCGGATCGACGGAGAAGAGCCCCTGGATGATGGTCCCGTCCTTGCTGCAGAGGCTGAACTCCTGGTCACGGACGCTGCTCTGCCCCGCCGCGCCGGCGGCATCGCGTCGCGGCCACAGACCGGCGGGGAGGCCGAGCTCCTCGGGGGTACGGCCGACGACCTCCTCCCGGCGCAGACCCAGGGTGGCGAGGAACATCTCGTTGACGTCGATGAAGCGCCCTTCGGCCGCCGTGGAGACGGCCATGAGCGCCGGCGCCGAGTCGAACGCGCGCGCGAACTTCTCCTCCGAACGACGCAGCGCCGAGACGTCCTTGCTCACGCCGAAGAGCGCCGGCTTCCCGTCCCAGATCCCCGGCACCACGCGGGTCTCGACCGGGATCTCGACGCCGTCCTTGGTGACGAGGGGGACCGGGCAGGCGTCGGCGCTGCCGGCGAGCATGGCCGCGACGATGCGGCCGGCTTCTTCGCGGCGAGAGGCCGGGTGCACGTCGAGGACCGGCCGGCCGAGGAGCTCCTCCGGCGTGTAGCCCAGCCGGCGGCAGACCGTCCCGTTGACGTGGATGATGCCGCCGCCTGCGTCGAGCACGAAGAGCAGGTCGTCGATGGTGTCGAAGAACGCGTGGAAGTTGCGGCGCCAGCGCGCCACCTCGTCGGCGCGCTGCGCCATGACCCGGTTGACCTCGTTGAGCTCGGCCGTGCGCTCGGCCACCAGCCGTCCCAGCTGCTCGCCGTGGTCCGCCAGCTCCGTGGTGGCCCGCACGCTCTCGGTCACGTCCGTGACCACGGAGTGGAGCAGCGTCCGGCCGCGCGCCTTGTACGGCCCGCTGACCACGTCGACGTCGCGGGTCGTCCCGTCCGCCAGCCGGTGCTGGAAGCGGAAGAACCGTTTCTCGCGCGCCAGCGCCGACGCCATCTCCGCCTGGACGCTCACGGACGCCAAGGTATTGATGTCGGCGATGGTCATGGCGAGCAGCTCGTCGCGGCTCCAGCCGTACCAGTCGCAGGCGGCGCGGTTGGCGTCCACGATGGCGCCGCCGTCCGGATCGACGAGCAGCGTGACGGAGGCGCTGACCTCGAACAGGCTGCGGTACTGCTCCTCGCTCTCGCGCAGCGCCCGGTCGGAGGCCTTGCTCGCGGTGATGTCGCTTATGACGGTGCGCCGGTGAAGCTCGCCATCGCCGGCGGGGAAGGTCGTCGACTCCAGGCGCACCCAGACGGTCTCCTCGGGTGGCCGCGACAGCCTCACGTCGCAAGCCTCGCGCATCGCGACGCGCGCGAGCCGGCGCTCGTGCAGGTAGTACGCGTCGCGATCCGCCTCGTGGACGAAGCCGCGCAGGCGGTGCCCCAAGAGGCGCTCACGGTTGACGCCGAGGAGGGCGGCGGCCGGCAGGTTGGCCTCGAGGATGCGCCCGTCGGCAGCGAGCGTCATGTAGCCGACCGGCGCCAGGTCGTACAGTTCGACGTACCGGGCGCGCGCCGCCTCGAGCTCCTGCTGGTGGCGGCGCAGCTCTTCGTTCTGCATCTCGAGCTCGATCTGGTGGACGCCGAGCTCGTGCAGGTGGGCGGCGGCCTCGGCGCCGGTGGGCGTCGCGGGCGCGAGGCGGGCGTCGTACTGTTGCTCGGCGCGGCGGCGCAGGTCTCCGGCGGAGGCCGGCGCCTCGCCACCCGTC
>CAIWHY010000061.1 GCA_903912585.1 uncultured Thermoleophilia bacterium
CCACGGCGCAGAGCGGCACGCTCATCGTCTTCAGTCAGTCGATGGAGGACGGCTCGCACCAGAACGAAGTGCGCATCCCGGTCACCTTCGCCCAAGAGTAGGGAGCGCGGCGCGGCGGAGAAGCGAATGGCGGGGAGTGCGGGAGTCACACCCGCCTGCGTGGGTTTAGAGCCCACGCTGATCCTTCCGATCGACCCCCCGCGCCGCTCCATTCTACCCCCGCGAAGCAGGGCGTGAAGACGGGCACGACGCACGCCTCCCCGAGAAGCCGGCGCTCAGGCCGGCGCAGGGGCCTGCGCTCACGCCGGCGCTCGCGCGTGCGGGAACGGCCTCAGACGAGCGCCCGCGCCGCCATCACGGCCACGCCGATGGCCAGCGGCTCGTGGATGTGGCGCGCTCCGAGCGCGGCCTGCGCCTCGGCGGTGAACGCCGACGGCAGGCCGGGCACGGCGGCGATGGTGATCGGCGTCACCCTGGAGGCGTCGATGAAGCCGCCCTCTGGCGTCGCGTCGAAGATGAGGTCGCAGCGCTCCAGCCCTTCCGCAAGGTCGACCGGCTGGACCTTGAGGCCTACCTCGAGCGCCGTCCGGAGCCGCGCCTCGTCCGGCTCCACGACCTCGACCGCCGCGCCGCGGCTCACGAGCCGGCGCGCCGCAGCGCGGCCCACCGGCCCGAGGCCGAGGAGCAGCACGTGGCGGCTCAGAAGGCTCCCCGCCGCCGCCTCCAGGGCGGTGACGTAGCCGTCGGCCGTGGCCGGGTCGTCGTCGATGCAGCGGCCGTGGCGCAGGTCGAGAGCGATGAAGCGGTGGTCGTCGGCCATGAAGATCGCGTCGGCGCCCTGGGCCACTGCCGCCTGGATGCCGCGGACGTCCGGCTGAGCCGTGACCCAGGCCTCGCAGCCCAGGTAGCCGAGGATCGTCGCGACGCAGTCGGCGAAACCGGAGATGACGCCTTCGCCGGACGTGATCGGCACGACGGCGAGCCGCGCGCCGATGAGCGGCACGCAGACCGGGTCGTGGGCCACGGACCGGATGGCGACGCCGCGCAGGCCCAGGCCCGTGATCTCGCGCAGGCCGAGCTCGAACGTCTCGAGACTCGAGACGAGTCCGTCGACGTCGTGCGGCGTGAGGCGCGTCATCGCTCGATCATCCCCTCGATCCGCAGAATCTCTCCCTCAGGTACAGGCTGAAGCTTCTCGAAGGCTGCCGCCTCGGCGACGGCCGCATCCAGCACCCGCCTCGCTTCGCCGACAGACGCCCCGGTCGCGATGAGCGTCGCCGACCACTCGCGCGCGCTCGGCGCGTAGTCGGTGAGCGCCTCGGCGGCGCCGAAGAAGCCGGGCACCAGCGCAAGCGGCCGCGCGTCGCCCATGACATGCTCGCCGAGGACCTCGAGCAAACCCGCGTGGGCGCGAACGTGCTGATAGACGCAGGCGCGGCGGGGGTCGCGGTCGACGACCGGCGGTGCTCCGCGCGCCGCCGTCTCGAGCAGCGCGTCGACGATGTTGAGGCCGCTCGACCAGAGCACCGCCGTCGGAGTCTGGCTCGGCAGCCGCGCGTCGATCTCGAGCACTTTGGGCTCGCCGTCCCGGATCATGACCTCGACGTCCATCAAGCCGTTGAGACGCAGGCCCTCGCCGAGGCGCACGGCGACGGCGTCAAAGGCGGCCAGCGTGCCGGCCTCCACGTCGCCGGCCGGGGCCACGACGCGCCTGCAGTCGTAGGCGGCGTCGAACTCGAGGGCGGTGACCTGCAGCGGTACGGCCCGGCCTCCCCAGGCCAGCACCTCGAGCGACAGCGACGGCCCGGCAACGTACTCCTCGACGACCACGTCGTGGCCGGCGGCCTCAAGGCTCGCGCGCGCCGCGAGCAGTTCCTCTGCGCAGGTGACTACGCGGACGCCCTCGCTGCCGCTCGCCGAATCCGGCTTGACGACCGCCGGGAACCCGCACTCGGGCCACGACGCGGGGCGAGGGACGTCGAGCTCGGCGAAGAGGCGCCTCGAGGCGGTCTTGGACTGGCTGACGAGGTACGCGTCGAGGTCGAACAGCAAGGGCACGTCCCAGCGCGGGACGCGCGCGGCCAGCCAGCTGAGCGTGGCCATGTCCTCGCAGGCAGGCAGCACGGCGTCGCAGGAGCGCGCGAGCACGCGAGCGCGGTCCTCGTCGGCGGTGATGTCGGCGACCACGAAGCGGTCCGCCAGCCCGCAAGCCGGCGGATCCTCGCGCCGGTCCACGAGCACGGTCTCGTGACCGGCCTTGGCGGCCAGGTAGACGGCCTCCGTGCCCTGGAGCTTGCCGCCGATCACGAGCAGCCTCACGGGGCCACCCGCAACCTCACGTCGTCACCTGCAGCCGCTCTCGCGCCCCGTCGAGCCAGCGCGTGTACTCGGCCGCCGCAGCGGCGCGCAGCCCCAGGCGCTCGAGGTGGGGCAAAACGCCGGCGACCGTGCGGTAGCCCTCGTCGATGTCGAGCTCAGCTTGGGAGACGCCGGCGAGACCTGTGCTCGGCGGCACGATGGACGTGACCACGTTGGCGCCGGCATCGAGGCGGCGCTCGAGCCCGCGGATGCCGTCCACGTCCAGCGACGCCGGGATGAGGGCGTCCGGCAGCGCCAGCCGCAGGGCGGCGATCGTCAGCAGCTCGGCCTGGTCGCCCTGCGGCGTCACGTCCTCGAGCGGCGTGCCCGCCTGGGGGACGAAGGTCATCACTCGGACCTGCTCCCAGCCTTCGGCGCGCATCGTCGCGATGGAATGCGCGCGGTCCCCGGCCGAGTCGCCGATGCCGGTGAGGAGGCCGTCCTCGACCAGCAGGCCGGCGCGCCGGGCCGCGCGACGCGCGGCGGCGCGCGCCTCGAACGGCTGCCCGACCCGCAGGCGGTCGTAGAGATCGCGCGTGTGCGTCTCCTGGTAGAGGGCGTACCAGTCTGCGCCGCGCTCGCGCAGCCCGGCGAGGACCTCGTCGGGCACCACGCCGGGCGACACCATCACCGGCAGGCCGGCGCCGTCGTGGACGGCCGCGACGAGGTCGAGAAGCCCTGCGCAGCCGTCCGCGAGCACGCGCGGATCCTCCCCCATCGTGAGGTCGAGGAGCACCACGCCCGAGGCGGCCAGACCGCGGCAGATGGCGACGACCTCGTCCGCCGTCTTGCGGTAGCGCGGGCTCTCATCGTTGCCGGCGCGGTAGAAGCAGAAGGCGCACTCGTTGCGGCAGTAGGTGGAGAAGTACACGAAGCCGTAGAGGAACACCGCGTCGCCCGTGGTGCGCTCACGCATCTGCCTCGCGGCGGCGAACACCGTGTGTGCGTCGTCGCCCTTCGCGGAGAGCAGCCGCGCGAGCTCAGGCTCGCTCAGGACCGCGCCATCGAGGGCACCTGCGCAGAGCTCGCGGACTTCGTTGGCGCTCGTGGAAACCAGGAGAACGTCCTCCCCTTCGCTTCTGGCGCCGGGGGCGCGCCGCGGCCGGGCGCCGCGTCTGATGAGTGTACCCACGCACGGTCCGGGCTGGCAACCAGGCGCGGTGCGCGTCAGGCGCCGGGCCAGCCGGCCCCGCGGCGCGTGATCCGAGGCGCGATCGAGGGCCGCGCGAGACGACCGCCGGCCGAACTTGCGGACGAGCCCGCGGGCCCGACGCGAGCGCGGCCGCCAGCGGGGCTCGCGTGCGGCCGGGAGCGAAAGTCGAGCACGTCCGTCAGCGGAACTCGAGCACGTCCGCGAGCGGGTGGCGCGAGGAGGGGGGCGCCGCAACCGCAGAACGTCCCACGGGCACGAGCGCCGCGAGCCGGGCCGCCGGCTCGGCGCCGAGCAGCGTCTCGATCGCCGGCGCCGCCAGCACCGGCGCGGTCATCCAGCAGGCGCCGTAGCCCAGAGCGTGCGCGGCGGTGCAGAAGAGCTGCACGGCCGCGCCCACGCTCTGGAGGTCCGGCCGCGCGCGCAGACGGTCGTGCTCCTCGCGGCTCACGCCCCGCGCGTCGAGCATCTCGTCGGCGCGCGAGGCATACGGAAGCGCGAAGACCGCCAGCACGAGCGGCGCGTCGGCAAAGAACGTGGCGTAGGCGCGCAGCGCCTTGATCTCCTTGCCCTTGCCCGCCAGCTCCGGCCAGGCCGCCATGGCGTCCAGCGCGTCGTCGACGGCCCCGCGCAGGGCGGCACGCGTCGCCGCATCGTCGACTGCGATGAAGCGCCACATCTGGGCGTTGCCCGCGTTGGCGGCGCGCACGGCGAGCTCGACCATCGCCGTCACCTGCGCGCGCGGCACCGGGTCCGGCAGGTAGCGGCGCACGCTGGCGCGGCCGCGCACGCTCTCGGCGAGCTTCGCGAGCTCCAGGCGCCGTGTCGTCGGATCGTCCATCGCCGCGATGCTACCAGACGCGGCGCCTCGAACGGCGCGGTGAGGCGGCCCGGGGCCGCATGGCGGAGCCGCCCGGGACCGCGTGCCGGGGCCGCCCAAGACCGCGTGCCGGGGCCGCCGCCAGGACCCTCGACAGACGTGCGGGGGCGGGCACCTCGCGGCGCCCGCCCCCGGGGAGCGTGCTCGTGGTGTGCGCGGAGCGCCCGGCTCAGCCGCCCGAGATCGGCGGCACGATCTTGAGCACGTCGCCGTCGGCCAGTTCGGTGTCGAGCCCCTGCAGCGCGTTGACGTTGCGCCCGCGCACGAAGACGCCGGCGTACATGCGGCCGTCCTCGCGGAAGACGCGCACGCGGATGCTGGGCTCGACGGCGATGGCGTTGTCGAGCGCTTCCTGGACGGTCGCCGCCTCGACGGCGACCTCCGTGTTGCCGGTCGCGGAGATGGCGCCGACCGGCATCTTGACGGAGACGCGCGCCATGCTCAGACCGCCGCCAGTTCCTTGTCCTTCTTGTCGACCTTGAGGTCCATGGCGTAGACGTACTTGTTCTGGCAGAAGGCGATGCACTGCGGATCGCCGTCGCAGAGGTCGCACTTGAAGGCGACCGTGCGGTCAGGGTGCTCGTGGATGACGTCGTAGGGGCACGCCTCGTAGCAGTCGCCGCAGTTGTTGCACTTCTCCTCGTCGACGACGAGGACGAAGCCCTCCACCGACTCGCCCACCTTCTCCTTGCTGTCGAAGAAGCCGTGCGGCTTGACCGTGATCCGCTTGGTCACGATGGCATCGTTGGGGCACGCGTCCTGGCACTTGGCGCAGGCCGTCTGCAGGCAGGTGTGCGACTTGACCTCTGCGGTCGTGGGGTTGCAGTCGGAGTGCAGGCGAGCCACCGACGGGCGATAGGCGCCTTCGTGGTACGCCGAGCAAGCAAGCTCGCACATATGGCAGCCGGTGCACTTCTTTCTGCTCATCATCACGTGGGGCATCGGGGTTCCCTTCCTAGAGCCGGACGTCGACGCCGAGCTCGGCGAGTTTGTCTTCGGTCGGGACACCGTGTTCGTCCCAGCCACGGAGCTTGTAGTACTCGAGCGTCTTCTCGGCGAAGGTCTCCTTGCCGATCACGCGGCCGGCCGAGGGGCCTTTCTTGTGCGGCTTGGTGAGCAGGAGCTCGGGCAGGTAGTCGTCCGCCGCCGTCATGCCTTCACGCATGTTGAACAGGCGGCCGAGGTTCCAGACGCGCTCGCCGGCGAGGATGAGCTCCTCCTCGGTGACGTCGCGCTTCCAGACGTGCTTGAACAGCTGGCTCATCTGGTTGGCGTCGATCGCCCAGAAGTCGCACCAGATGCCCAGGTACTTCAGCGACGAGAAGTTCTGGCCGTTGATGTTGTAGGCCGCCTTGCCTTCCATCGTGTCCGCCGGTTCGTCGCCGGTCACGATCTCGTCGCCGACCGGGTAGGAGCGCATGTGGCAGCCGCCGCGGTCGGAGGTGGAGTAGGAGAGGCTCATGCCGAACGTGCCGCGCGGGTCGTAGCCCGGGAGCTCGAGGTTCTTGACCTCCATCGCGAGCTCGGGCACGCCGTACTTCTCGGCGAGGTGCTTCGAGCCGAGCGCCAGATCCTCGCCGATGCCGGTGCGGGTGGCCATGAGCTCCGGCGCCGCGAGGTAGCCGTCGACGTCGCCGAACGTCACGCCGAAGTCCTTGACGCCCTTCTCGGTGAGATCCATCGCGAGGCCGAGCACGGAGCCAGACGAGATGGTGTCCATGCCCCACTCGTCGCAGAGCTCGTTGAACTTGACGAGCGCCGCGATGTCGCCGATGCCGCAGTTGGCGCCGCAGAGAGCGATGGTCTCGTACTCGGGACCCTCACCCTGGACCATCTTGCCGCCCTGCTCCACGCCGTGGAAGTTGCGGCAGGCGATGGCGCACTGGTAGCAGGCGCGCTTCTTGAGGCGGATCTTCTGGAAGGACTCGGAGTTGAGGTTGGCGGCGTCCTCGAACTCGCCCTCCGACCAGTTGCGCGTCGGGAAGGCACCGGCGCCGTTGACAAGGTCGACGAGGACCGGCGTGCCCTCTTCGTGGACCCAGTAGTTGTCGTCGGTGAGGACGTACTCCTCGTGCATGCGCAGGACGTCCTTGAGGAACTCCCTGGCGTCTCCGACGCTGACCGAACCGGTGCCGCGCACGGCGATCGCCTTGAGGTTCTTGTCGCCCATGAGGGCGCCGTGACCGCCTCGCCCGGCCTTGTGGTACTGGTCGGTGGAGACGCAGGCCCAAGGCAGCTTCTTCTCGCCGGCCGGGCCGATGGAGAGCGTCCTGGCGTTGGGGTCGAAGTCGTCGCGCATGGCCTGCTCGATCTCGGAGGTCTTCATGCCCCAGTACCTGGCCTCGGCGGGCCGGAACTCGACGACGTCGTCCTTGATGGTGACGACCGTCGGCTTCTCGGCACGCCCCTTGACGATGATCATGTCGTAGCCGGCGAACTTGAGCTCGGGCGCGAACGAGCCGCCCACGTAGCTGTCGTTGAGCACCCCGGTGACCGGGCTCTTGCACCCTACGATCAGGCGCGACGACGTGCTCACATTGGTGCCGGCGAACGGCCCCGTCACGATGAAGACCGGGTTGTCGGCGGACCAGGGGTCAAGACCCGCCGGGATCTCCTCCCACATGTAGCGCAGGAGCATGCCCTTGCCACCGATGTAGAGCTGCGCCCAGTCCATATTGAGCGGCTCTACCGCGGAGGTCAGAGCGCTCATGTCCAGTCTGAGCACTTTGCCTTGGTAGAAATCCAATGCGTCCTCCTGAAGACGTACGACGGAGTCTCCGCCGTCTCGGCGCGCGATTCGGCCCCCGCGCGCGGAAACGAAGGGATTACAGGCCTCGCTATTCTAGCCCTCGGTCCGGTGCGGAGCAACGAACCGCCTGCAAAAAGGCGGAAACGGAGTCGAAAACGGCGGCGGCTTAGACATTCGGGCAGGGGCGGCGACCGCGAGGGGAGCATCCGGCCCGAGCTCGCGGACCCGCAGCCGCGCCGCCGGGACGGACC
>CAIWHY010000062.1 GCA_903912585.1 uncultured Thermoleophilia bacterium
CCGAGGTCAACGACAGTCTCGCCCGCGACCTCGAGGGCCAGCGCCTGCCCTACTTCCTCACGCTGGCCCTGGCGATCTACGATCCGCGCGACCGCAGCTTGGTGGTCGCCGGCGGCGGCCACAACCCGGTGCTGGTCTTCGGCGCGGGCGGAGTCCGCGGCGTCCCGGCGCGCGGCGCGGCTCTCGGCGTGCGCACCGGCCTGCAGTTCCCGGAGGACCGGCTCGACCTGGCGCCGGGCGACTCCATCGCTCTCTACACCGACGGCTTGACCGAGGCGCGCGCGCCCGGCGGCGCCCTCTTCGGGCTGGAGCAGCTCGAGGAGACATTCCGGGACTGTCATCTGCGCTCGCTTGATGAGACACTTGACATGGTCTGGAGCCGGATCGAAGCGTTCCGTGCCGAGGCCTCGCCGAGCGACGACGCCACGCTGCTGCTCGCGCGCATGACCTGAGGCCGCGCCGCCGCCAGACCGCGGGACGCTCGACAGCGAACGGGGGGAGTGATGGTTGACGCCGCGGCCGGATCGCCGGTCTCGCTGCAGGTCTACCGGTACACGCAGGGCGACAGCGTGGTGCGCCCGGTGATCGGCGAGATCGAGGACGACCTGCCGCAGGAGGAGCTCGTGGCGCACGCATCCGAGGCGCTCACCAGCGGCACGTTCATGTGCTTCGCGGTCTCGCAGGCCGACGACTTCGTCGCCGACGAGCTCTGCTTCGTGCCGCAGGGCGATCACTGCGACATCCTCAGCATCCGCACCAACGGCTGGCAGCGGCACCACGGCGACCACCGCCGCAGCCTCGTGGAGATCCTCAACAACCTCGCGGCGGCCGTCGCCTGCGGCAAGCTGCGCGTCCTCGACGCCGATCAGGTGGCCGCCGAGACGGCGGCAGGCGAGCAGGTCCTGCACTTCGACATCCGCCAATCGGCGGAGCTTACGACGGCGCGCGAGGCCGTCGACGACGTGCTGCGCGAGGCCGGCTTCGACGACGCCACGCGCAAGCGCACCACGCTGTGCATCTCGGAGGCCGTCACGAACATGCTCCTGCACGGCGGCGGCCACGGCGGCATGACACTGAGACGCCTGGAAGACCGGCTGCGCGTCGTGGTGGCCGACCACGGACCAGGCCTCAACTTCCTGAACTGGATCGAGCCGCCCAAGGCCAAAGGACCGGCATCGATGGGCTACGGGTTCAAGATCATCCTCGACTATCTCGATGCGGTCGGGCTCTCGACGGGCCCGAGCGGCACGACGCTGCTTCTCGATCGCATGACCACGACCTAAGGCAGGAGACCATGCTGCAGACAACGATCGCTCAGGGCCCGGCGCCCACCGTGTTCCTCGCCGGTGAGATGGACCTGGACTGCGCCGACACCCTCCGCGAGGCCGTGGCGGAGGCCGCGCGCGGCGCGCAGATGGTCGTCCTCGACTTCGCCGGCGTGGAGTTCATCGACTCGTCCGGCACCGGCATCTTCGTGAGGCTCTGCCTCGACATGAAGAGCCAGGGCACACCGCTGCTCGCGCGCAACCTCTCCCCCGCCGTGCGCGGCGTCTTCGAGATGCTGCGCGTCCCGGAACTCGTCGGCGAGGA
>CAIWHY010000063.1 GCA_903912585.1 uncultured Thermoleophilia bacterium
CGCGTGCGCGGCGCTCGGCGGCCGGCGCATCCGCGGCCCAGTCCTGATGGTCCAGCGCGGACTTCCTGGCGCTGCGCCGGCTCGACGTCACGATGCGTCAGCTCCTCGCATGCGTTTCACAAGCTCGAGGAAGTGTTCGCCCCGCTGCTCGTAATCCCTATACTGGTCCCAGCTCGCGCAGGCGGGGCTGAGCAGGACGACGTCGCCCGGCGCGGCCTCGCGCGCGGCCAGGATGACCGCCGCCTCGAGGTCGCCGCAGACCACCCACGGCGTCGCCCGCGGCGCGCCGGCCGCGCGCCTGGCCGCGAAAGCGGCCTCCAGCTCCGGTGCCGTTGCGCCGATCAGCAGCACCTGCCGCACCGATCCCTCGGTGGCCGCCGCCAGCCCGTCGTAAGCGGCCCCTTTGTCGTAGCCGCCGAGGATCAGGTGTACGGGCCCGCTGTACGCCGTGAGGGCCTTGAGCGTGGCGTCCACGTTGGTCGCCTTGGAGTCGTTCACGTAGGTGACCCCGCCCACGACGCCGGCGACCTGCAGGCGGTGCGGAACGCCCCCGAACGTGCGCAGCGTCCCGGCGGCCGATTCCGGCGGCACGCCGAGGGCACAGCAGGCAGCAGCTGCGGCGAGCGAGTTCTGCAGGTTGTGCTCGCCGCGCAGCGCAAGGTCGGCGGCGCGACACAGCGGCCGCCGCGCGCCGCCGGCGTCCAGCCACAGCTCCCCGCCGGTGCTCACGCCCGCCACCAGCGGCTCGCCGCCGGGGCCCTCTTCGCGTCCCGGCGCCGACGAGAACCACCGGCGCCGGCCGCCGCCGCCGATACGGCCGGCCGCCAGCTCGCCTCGGATGCCCTGGTCGTCGGCGCAGAGCAGCGCCACGTCGCCGTCGGCCTGGTTCTCGAAGATGCGCAGCTTGGCGTCGGCGTAGCCGCGGTACGTACCGTGCCGGTCGATGTGGTCCGCGCTGAGGTTGAGCAGGACGGCCACATCCGGCCGGAAGCGCTCGATGTGCTCCAGCTGGAAGCTCGAGAGCTCGGCGACCACGGCGGCGTCCGCGGCGATCTCGCCCGGCATGCCGGCGAGCGCGTAGCCGACGTTGCCGCCCACGGCCACCGGCAGGCCGGCGTCCCTGAAGATCGCCCCGGCGAGCTCGGTGGTCGTCGTCTTGCCGTTGGTGCCGGTGATGCCCAGTACGCGGTTCGGGAGGAAGCGCGTCGCGATCTCGACCTCGCTCCACAGCGTCACGCCGCGCCGCAGCGCTTCCTGGACGGCGCGGCTTTCGTCCGGCACGCCGGGGCTCTTGACCAGCAGGTCGGCGCCCTCGGGCAGCAGCGCATCGGCGCCGCACAGCACCTCGACGCCGGCGGCGCGCAGTTCGGCCACGGCGTCCTTGGGCGGCGCGTCTCCCTCGTCGAGCGCGACCACGCGCACGCCGGCCAGCTCGCGCCGGGCCAGCAGCGCCGCCGGCCGGCCGCTGCGGCGCAGGCCGAGCACCGCGAGGCAGCGCACGTCGCTCAGCTCCACGGTCACCCCGACCGGTACGTGGCGTAGTACGCGGCGAACCCGGCGCCGGCGAAGATCGCGGCGATGATCCAGAAGCGGACGATGATCTTGGTCTCCGACCAGGCCTTGAGCTCGAAGTGATGGTGGAGCGGCGCCATCAGCAGGACGCGGCGGTGGAACAGCTTGAAGGAGATCACCTGCGCCGCCACCGACGCGGCCTCGATGACGAAGAGGCCGCCGAGGATGATGAGCACGAACTCCGTGCGCGTCATCACCGCCATGCCGGCGATGGCCCCGCCGAGGCCCAGCGACCCGGTGTCGCCCATGAACACGTCCGCCGGGAACGTGTTGTACCAGAGGAAGCCGAGACAGGCGCCGCCGATGCAGCCGGAGACGACCATGAGGTCGGTGATGCCGGGGTCGTGGGCGTTGCGGCCGATCACGAAGGCGATGCCGGCGAGGGAGACGAGCACGATCGCCGAGGCGCCGGCGGCGAGGCCGTCAAGGCCGTCGGTGAGGTTGACGGCGTTCGAGAAGCCGGCCAGCGTGAGGAAGATCAGCGTGTAGAAGCCGATGGTGCCGAGCTGCAGCTTGTAGGCCGTGAACGGGATGTCGACGCGCGTGTCCAGGCCCACGAAGTGGATGGCGACGAAGCCGATGAAGAGCGCCAGCACCAGCTGGAAGAGCAGCTTGTAGCGGGCCGCCAGCCCCAGCGAACGCTTGCGCACGATCTTGATCCAGTCGTCGATGAACCCGATGAAGGCGTTGCCGAGCGCGGCGATCATCACCGTGATGGAGGCCACCGAGAAGCGGCTGAAGATGAGGAACGGGATGACGACGGCGAACCAGATCAGGACGCCGCCCATCGTGGGCGTGCCCTCCTTGGTCAGGTGGCCTGCCGGGCCGTCCTCGCGGATGTTCTGGCCGAACTCGTTCAGGCGCAGCCAGCGGATGAAGGCCGGGCCGATGAGGAGCACCATCACCATGGCGACCACGCTGGCGCCCATCGCCCTAAGCATCGCGCGCCACCGCTCCCCGGGGGCCGGCCGGCGCGGCGGCGCCGGCCTCCGCCAGCGCCTCCGCCACGCGTTCCAGGCGCAGGAGGCGTGACGCCTTCACCAGCACGGCGCTGCCGGCGGGCACCGTCTCGGGCAGCGCCGCGATGCACTCGTCCACGGTCGCGAACCAGCGCTCGTCGGCGGAGCCGGTGAGGAAGTCGCGCGCGAGGTCGCCCACGGCCACCAGGCGCACGCCGGCGGCGGCGCAGTGCTCGCCGACGGCGCGGTGGAAGGCGTCGGCGCCGGGACCGAGCTCGTACATGTCGCCGAGCACTGCGACCGTCGGCCTGCCGTCGGCGATGCTCGCCAGATGGTCGATGGCGGCGTTCATGGCCGCCGGGTTGGCGTTGTAGGCATCGTTGAGCAGCAGTCCGCCGCCGGGCAGCTCGGACACGGCGCCGCGGAGGTCGCTGAAGGCGACCTGGGCGGCGCCTTCCCGGGCCTCGTCGAGGCGGTAGCCGAGCTCGAGGAACGCCGACAGCGCGGCGAGCGCGTCCTGGAGGTAGTGCCTCCCGGTGAAGCTGAAGTCGAGGGCGCCGCGGTGGCCGAAGGCGTCGACGAGCACGTGGGTACTGGTCCCGCGGCGTTCCTCGTCGACGATGTGCACGTCGGCGTCGTCGCCGCCGAAGGTGACGACGCGGCCGTGGTGGCGGCCGACGTGGCGCTCGAGCAGCGCCTCCCCTGCCGGCACGACGGCGGTGCCGCCGCGGAGCTCCTCGATCAGCTCGGCCTTGGCGGCCGCCACGTCCACGATCGTGCCCACGAGCTCGAGGTGGACCGGCGCGATGGTCGTGATCACGCCGACGTCCGGCATGGCGATCTGCGCGAGCTCGCGGATCTGCCCCGCTCCGCGCATCGCCATCTCGACGACGACCACCTCGGTCCTCTCGTCGATCTCGAGCAGCGTCAGCGGCACGCCGATCTCGTTGTTGAGGTTGGCGCTCGTCGCCACGGTACGCGCCACGGGGCGCAGCAGGGCGGCGAGGATGTCTTTGGTCGAGGTCTTGCCGGCGCTGCCGGTGATGGCCACGACGAGGGCGCCGGCGAGACCGCGCACGTGGCTGGCCAGCCGTTGCAACGCCACCAGACCGTCGTAGACCACGATGCGCGGCGCGGCGGGCGGAAGCCCCGCGGCCGCGCCGCTGCGCACGACGACGGCGGCCGCGCCGGCGGCGAGCGCCGCCGCTGCATACGCATCTCCGTCGAAGTTCTCCCCGCGCAGGGCGACGAAGAGGTCGCCGGGCGCGAGGCGGCGGGTGTCGGTGCAGACGTGCCGCACCACGGTCTTGGGGTCGCCTGCCTGCAGCGTGCCTCCGCATGCGGCGGCGATCTCGGCGAGAGTCAGCGCCAGCACGCGGTCACCAGCCCCCGCCGAGCTCGCCGAGGAGCTCCTCGGCCACGGCGCGGTCGTCGAAGGGGATGCGCTTGTCCCCGACGATCTGGCCCTGCTCGTGACCCTTGCCGGCGATCACGACCGTGTCTCCGTCGCGCGCCTCGTCCAGGGCGATGAGGATGGCGGCGCGCCGGTCCGGCTCCAGCGTCACGTGTGCGAGGAGATCGCGCGGGACCCCGGCGACGATCTCGTCGAGGATCGCCAGCGGTTCCTCGCTGCGCGGGTTGTCCGAGGTGATGACGGCGCGGTCGGCGCAACGCGCGCCGATCTCGCCCATCAGCGGCCGCTTGCCGCGGTCGCGGTCACCGCCGCACCCGAAGACGACGATGACCCTGCCGCGCGTCACGGCGCGCGCCGCGGCGAGGGCGTTCTCCAGCGAGTCGGGCGTGTGCGAGTAGTCGACGACGACGCTGAACGGCTGGCCGGCGCGCACCGCCTGGAAGCGGCCGGGCACGCCCTCGGTGGTCTCGAGGCCGCGCACAACGGCTCCGGCCGGGACGCCGAGGGCGAGCCCGGCGGTGGCGGCAGCGAGGGCGTTCTCCACGTTGAAGCGCGCCGCCAGGCGCAGCGCGACGCGCTCCTCCACGGCGAGGCGCGGCACCGAGAGCGTGAAGGCGGACGCGTCGGCGCGCAGGTCGAGGTCGCTGGCCAGCGCATCGACAGCTTCGGGAACGCCCGGCGCACCGGCGACGGCGCAGGTCCAGAGGCCGTCGCCGTACTCGGGCCGGCAGTCGTCGATGAGGCGCCGGCCGAACTCGTCGCCGGCGTTCACGACCGCGACGGCCGAGCCGTTGCGGGCGCCGTCCGGGAGGAAGAGCCGGCGCTTGGCGGCGAAGTAGTCGTCGAGGTCGGTGTGGTAGTCGAGGTGGTCTCTCGTGAGGTTCGTGAAGACGACCGCGTCGAAGTCGATGCCGGCGGCGCGCTCCTGCGCGAGGGCGTGCGAGCTCACTTCGAAGGCGCAGGCCTGATCCCCGGCGTCCAGCATCTCGCGGAACATGCGCTGCAGGTCGAGGGACTCCGCCGTGGTGAGCGTCACGGGGCGTTCCTCGCCGCCTATGCGGTTCACGACCGTGCCCAGCAGGCCGCAGCCCTGGCCCGCCGCGCCGAGGATCCCGGCGACGAGATGGGCGGTCGTCGTCTTGCCGTTGGTGCCGGTCACCCCGACGACGCGCAGCGAAGCCGACGGGTCGCCGTACCAGCGCGCCGCCACGAGCGCCATGGCGCGGCGCACCGACGGGACGATGACCGCCGCGGGCGCCTCTCCGGTCTCACGTTCGCAGACCAGCGCCGCGGCCCCTGCGGCGGCGGCGCGGCCGGCGAACTCGTGGCCGTCGAACTTGAGCCCGGGGACGCAAAAGAAAAGCGTGCCGTCGGCGACGTCACGCGTGTGGTAGGCGAGGCCTCGGATCTCGGTGGATGGGTCGCCGCGCACGGTTGCGCCGGAGACCCCACCGACCAGCTCAGCAAGCTTCATCGCGGCGGATTCTATCAAACCGGCTGCCCCACTCCACCCCGCGCGGCGCGGCCCTCCGTGGCGCGGCCGCGCGGGCCGTTCACGGCGCGATCTCCAGGTGTCCCAGGGCGAAGTGCATGATCTTCTGCACGGCCGGCGCGGCGATGTCGCCGCCGAAGATGGACGTGCGCGGCGAGTCGACGGCGACCATCACCACGAGCCGCGGATGGTCCGCCGGCACCATGCCGATGAACGAGGCCACGTAGTCGCTCGGGGAGTAGCCGCCGCCGTTCGGCAACGCCTTCTCGGCGGTCCCGGTCTTGCCCGCCACGACGTAGCCGGGGATCTTGGCCTTGAGGCCGGTGCCGTGATCGACCGCCGCGGCGAGCATCGTGCGTACCGACGCGGCGATGCGCGCCGGGATGACGCGGCGGCCTGCAGGCTCGCTGAACACCTGCGTGCCGACCTGCTCGACCAGGTGCGGCTTCATGTAGACGCCGTCGTTGGCCACCGCCGCGAACGCGGCGGTGATCTGCAGCGGCGTCACCGAGATCCCTTGCCCCATCGGCAGGTTGATGATGGTCGTGCCAGACCAGTTGTCCGCCGCCGGGACGTAGCCGGCAGACTCACCCGGGAACGCGATCCCCGTGGCCTTGCCAAAGCCGTAGGCTTCGGCCCACTTGAGCAGCGCGGCCTGCCCCATCTTCATGCCGATCTTCACGGCGCCGACGTTGCTCGAGTTCACGAGGATGTCCTTGACGTTGTAGTCCACGGTGCCGCGGTTCTCGGCCTCGTGGATCGTGGATCCGTAGAGGGTGAGGGTGGGCGGCAGGGAGAGGCGCTCGTGCGCGTTCACCGTGCCGTCGGCGAGCGCCCCCGAGATGGTCACCAGCTTGAAGATCGAACCCGGCTCGTAGGCGTCGGTGATGGCGCGGTTGGCGTCGTTCGCCTGATCGAGGCCGAAGTCGTTGTTCTTGACCTCGGGCATGTTGACCATGGCGAGGATGTCGCCGGTGCGCGGGTCCATGACGATCGCGACGGCTTTCTTCGCGCTGGACGAGCTGAGCGTGTGCTTGAGCACGTCCTCGGCCGTGTACTGGATGTCCTCGTCGAGCGTGAGGCGCACGTCCTGCCCCGCCGCCGGCTGCGTCTGCCGGATGGTCTTGAGCGCCTGGCCGGCAGGGTCGCGCACGATGACCTCGCTGCCGGCCTTGCCGCTGAGCTGCCGGTCGTACTCCAGCTCGAGGCCGGCGAGCCCGTTATTGTCGACGCCGGCGAAGCCGAGGACCTGGGCCGCGGAACCCTTCATCGGGTACGCCCGCGACTCGCCGGCGTAGGCGCCCACTCCGGGCAGCCGCAGAGCGAGGGCGGCCTTCGCGAGCATCGGATCGACGTTGCGGGCCACGAAGGCGAACCTGAGCTTGCGGTCAGACAACGTGGCGAGCAAGTCGCGGCGCTCGCTCTTCTTGTGCAGCTGAAGCGCCGCCCCGAGCTCGCGGGCAGCCGTGCTTGGATCAGTCAGGAGATAGGGCGTCGCGAAGACCGTCTCGGTAGGCTTGCCGACGGCCAGCTCCTTGCCGTTGCGGTCGAGGATGGCGCCGCGGGGCGCCGGCAGGACGATGGTGGCGGTCTGCTGGGCGAGGGCGATCTTGGTCAGATTGGCGGACGAGGAGGCGAGCGCCACGGCTCTGCCGCCCACGAGCACCAGAAAGACGGTGAAGATCAGGCGCAGGAGCCGGATGCGGCCGTCGACGCCCTTGCCCCCGCCGACTCCTCCGCCGCGCGCGAACCGGGCCGTCAGCCCGCGCAGGCCGCCGTCGCGCCCGCCGGCCACGCGACGCCGTCCTGTGCGCGCGGATGCCATCAGTTCCTCTCAGCCACCTGAGTCGCCGTCGTCGACCTGTGGACATTGAGGTAGACGGGTGCGCGCCCGAACTCGACTAGACCGAGCTGCTTCACGGCGATCTCGCGGATGTTGACGCTCGAGCCCTGGTTGGCGACCGTCTCCTGAAGATGCTGGTTCTCGGCGCTGAGGCGTCCCACCTCGCGCGCCAGCGCGTCGGTCTGCAGGCTCTTCTGCACCACGGCGAAGCTCAGCGCGACCCGCCCGACGGCGAGGACGGTGAGGCAGATGACGAACACGACGAAGAGCCGCGTCAGTCGGGCGCGCTGCGCCGCGCGCTGCCGGGCCTGCGGCGCCCGGCGCGCGGCCGGCCGCGCCGGGAGGCGCTCTGCGTCCTGCCTGCGGCGCGGGACTGTCGCCGCCTGCCGCGCCTGTGCCGCTGTCGCCACCGTGCCTCCTAGAGCTTGATCGCGACGCGCAGCTTTGCCGACTTGCTGCGCGGGTTGACGTCGATCTCCTGGGCGCGCGGCGTCACCGGGCGGCGCGTGAGCACGCGCAGGGTGGGCTCGTGACCGCAGACGCACTGCGGCGGGCCGGGCGGGCAGATGCAGCCCGCGGCGTGACCCCTGAAGAACTCCTTGACCATGCGGTCTTCGAGTGAGTGGAAGCTCATGGCGGCCAGGCGCCCGCCGGGCCGCAGCACGCGGTAAGCCTCTTCAAGACCCATCGCCAGAGACTGCAACTCGTCGTTGACGACGATGCGCAGCGCCTGGAACACGCGCCGCGACGGGTTGCCGGCGCCGAAGAGGGCGGGCGTCGGGATGTTGCGCTTGATGACCTCCACGAGCTCGCAGGTGGTGGCGAACGGCGCCTTCTTGCGCGTCATCACGATGCCGCGAGCAATCGACTTGGCGTAGCGCTCCTCGCCGTAGCGCCGGAAGATGTCGGCGAGCTCTTCCTCGGGGAGCGTGTTCACGAGGTCCGCGGCCGAGACCTTGAGCTCGGGGTCCATGCGCATGTCGAGGGGCGCGTCGTAGGCGTACGAGAAGCCGCGCTCGCGCCGGTCGAGCTGCATGGACGAGACGCCGAGGTCCATGTAGACGAGGTCGGCCGAGGCGTCGTCGAGCTCGGCGAGCACAGCCGCGAAATTGCCGTGATAGAGCTCGCAGGCGCAAGGCGCGGCGCGCGCGACGTCGCGGAAGTACTCGGCCACGCTCGGGTCGCGGTCGACGGCGATGAGGCGGCCCCTGGCGCCGAGCAGCGCCGCGACTGCCTCCGCGTGACCGCCGCCGCCAAAGGTGCAGTCGACGGCCACGTCGCCCTTGCGCGGGCGCAGAAGCTCGATCAGTTCATCGAGAAGGACCGGGGTGTGAGCAAGGGCCATCTCGTACTCACGAAGTTGCAAGCTCGTCTGCGGTAGCATCGGCCTCCTCCTCCAGCTGGGACAGGTAGCCCGCCCATGCTGTGCGGTCCCAGATCTCGACGTGGTCCTGGACCCCGATCACGGTCACCTCGCGCCTGATGCCGGCGAACTCCAGCAGGCGCGCCGGCAGAGTCACGCGACCCTGACGGTCGAGCTCCTCCTGGAACACTGCGCTGGCGGCGGCGAACCGCTGCAGGGCGCGTTGCTTGCTGTTCAGCGAGGACCGGAGCGTCTGCTCCTCGAGGTGCCGCTCGAACTCCTCCGGCGCGTAGGCGGCGAGGCAGCGCTCGTGGCCGCGAGTGACGTAGATGCCGTCCGCGAACGCCGCGCGCAGCCGCGCCGGGACGGCGATGCGGTTCTTCGCATCGAGCGTGAAGTCGTACTCCCCCACCAGGACCGGTCGCTGCATGGGAGGAATCTACCCCACTTCTCCCCACATTGCAACATACTTCGCCACCTGACCACCCCTCCATGACACTCGGGTCCCGGCGGCGACGGCGGACACCCCGGCGAGGGTCGCGAGAAGTCGCCACGACCATGCCACGCCCGCGGGCGCGCACGAAGATGGCGTGGCAAGGGGCGGTGACGCGACGAAGCAGCGCGGTCGGCGGCGACGCGCGCACGGCGACCGGGAGGGTAGCCACCGGCGGGAATCTCAGTGAGTCAAAGGAAGAACGTGCGGCTGCGTCCCGGCGCCGGCGAGCCCCGCGGCCGGACTACTGGCGGGGGACGCGGATCCGCTCGCCGACGACGAGCGTCGTCGTGCTGAGGTTCGGATTGGCGGCCTGCAGGACGTCGGTGGTCGTGTTGAACTTCACGGCGATCGCCGACCAGCTGTCGCCGGCTATGACCTTGTACGACTTGTAGGCGCTCTTGGTCTGCGTCGCGACGGGCGTCGGGGTGCTCACCGGCTCCGTCTTGCCACCGATGACTCCCGACTGGACGACGATCGCGATGAGCGCGATGCAGGCGACGAGGAACACCGCCGGCGCGGCGATGCGCGCGATCCTGCGGCCGGCGTCCGGAGATGCGGCCGGCCGCGGGCGCTGCCGCGCACTCCTGCTCGCCGTCGTGGCCACGGGGACGACGCTGCGCTGAGGGCGACGCGGCGGCGCGGGCGCCGGAGTGGCGGCCGGCGTGCCGCCCGACATCGCCTCGAGGCGCCCCAGCGCCGCCGACGGGTCGGTGGGATCCGCGCCGGCCGCGGGCGCTTCGCCCGCCGGGGGCGTCGCGCGCCCGTTCGAAGCGTCGGAAGTCGAGCGCTTGCGGCGCGAGGCCTTGGGTGCGTTGTCGGGGGCGTCGTCTGTCATCGGGCGTACGAGAGTTCGCTGCGCATTGATTCGGCGGCCGTC
>CAIWHY010000064.1 GCA_903912585.1 uncultured Thermoleophilia bacterium
CGGCCTTGATCTCTTGGCCGCCCCGCCCGCCCGTCGCACGTACGCGTCCGTCTCGGCCGGGCCGCGCCGCGCGACCGGGCCGCGCCGCGCGCTACCTCGCCTGCGGCAGCGCCTGCTCGACCGCACCGATCGCCTGTTCGATGTCGGCGTCGTCGAGGTCGAGGTGGGTCACGAAGCGGATCGACCAGTGCGCCTCGTCGAGCGCCAGCACGCCCTGCTCGGCCAGGCGGTCGATGAGCTCGGCGGCCGGCATCCCGCTCTCGCGCGTGCCGGCGAACACCATGTTGGTCTGCACCTTGCCCAGGTCGACCTCCAGGCCGGGCAGCGCCGCGAGCGCATTGGCGAGCACGCGGGCTCGGGTGTGGTCGTCGGCGAGGCGCGCGAGGTTGTGCTCGAGCGCGTAGATGCCGGCGGCGGCGACGATGCCCGCCTGGCGCATGCCGCCCCCGTAGATCTTGCGGGCGCGCTGCGCGAGGCGGATCGTCTCGGCGTCGCCGACCAGCACCGAGCCGATTGGCGCGCCGAGCCCCTTGGACAGGCAGATGCTCACGGTGTCGAAGGGCGCGGCGTACTCGGCGAGCGAGATGCCGGTCGCGGCCGCGGCGTTGCCGAGCCGGGCGCCGTCGAGGTGAAGCTTGAGGTCGTGCCGGTCGCAGAGCTCGCGCACGGCGCGGATGTGCTCGATCGGCAGCACGACGCCGCCGCAGTGGTTGTGCGTGTTCTCGAGGCAGACGAGGCGCGTCGGCGCGTGGTGCACGTCGGCGTCGGTGTGCACGTACTCCTCCATCTTCTCGAGGTCGAGCGTGCCATCCGGCGAGTCGAAGACGCGCAGCTGCACCTGGCTGAGCGCCGACGCGGCGCCCTGCTCGTAGAAGATGATGTGCGCCTGGGCGTGGAGGAAGACCTCGTCGCCGCGGCGCGTGAGCGTCCGGATGGCGGCCTGGTTGCACATCGTGCCGGACGGGAAGTAGAGGCCGGCCTCCTTGCCGAGCAGGCCGGCGGTGTATTCCTGCAGGCGCAGGACGGTCGGGTCGTCTCCGAGGACGTCGTCGCCGACCTCGGCCTCGGCCATCACGCGACGCATCTCGGCAGACGGCTTGGTAACGGTGTCGCTGCGCAGGTCGATCGTCTTCATCGGTTCTCCTTCAGACCACGAGGTCGCCGCCGGCCAGCAGCGTGCGGCCGTCGACGGTGAGCTTGGCGGTGAGCGTGACGGTGACGGTGACGGCAAGTCCCTTCACGAGCGGCTCCTCTTGCTCCGGCGGGCCGCCACGGCATGCCGCTCGCTCAGGGTCATCGGGCTCCGTTCGTCGGGCTCACGCGGATCAGGGCCGCCCGAGGCTACACCCGCTGCGGGTGCGCGGCAAAGCCGGCGCCGCGAGCCAGGCGGCGCAGACGCTGCCTCTCCTTCGCGGCGCTAGTCCCGCCGAGCGCGTCCGCGGCGAGCGGTGCGCCCGGTAGCGCTCGCCGCCGCAGCCCGCGTCCGGCGCCGATCCGCGCAAGCACGTTCCACAGAGGAATGAGCAGCAGTCCGAGGCCGAGCAGCGCGACGCGTGCCGGCGGCGCCGGCGTCCAGTACATCGCGACCTGGGCGGCCCACTCCTGACGCAGGTTCACGACCGCCGGCCAGCGGAAGAACCAGTGGCCGTTGCGACTCCCGGCGAGCTGCACGCCCGGGTTCTCGAGGACGTTCGCCGTCTTCCCCGGGTAGTCCACCCAGATGTGGTCGAGCGACATGTACAGGTGGTTGGGGATGCCCTTGGCGGTGAGGATGCTCGCCAGCACCACCGCCCTGCTCTCGCAGTCGCCGGAGCCCATGCGCAGCGCCTCCCGCGTCGTCGGGAAATACCAGGGCACGCCCGCGGTCTGCCAGTCGTAAGCGTAGGGCACCTGACGGTCGAGCACATAGGCCTCGATCGCCTTGGGGTCGTTCGGCAGCCGGCGGGCGATGCTCGCGACCGCCGCCGGATCGATGTTCGGGTGGACGGTGTCGCGGACGCTGCGCACGAGGACGGCCGGGTCGGGATAGAGCATCACGAACGCCCAGCTGAGCGTCAGGAAGACGAGGACGAGACGCGGGAATCTCATGGTCCCATGATACGACGACTCAACGACCGCGGTGACGCTGGCGCGCGCCGGCGCGTAGTCATGCGCCTCCACGGGCTCGTCGTCGCCGGGACGGCGACAAGCAGGGGCAAACCGGCGGGCGACGACCTCAGGCCGCGCGCAGCTCGCGCTGCTCACGAGGGCGCTTCGGCAGCCGTAGCCCCGGCGCCTCGCCGTGGCCGAGGATGCCGTAGAATCTGGCGATGACGGGCATCCGGCGGCGCCTGCGCCGGAAGCGGGTCCTCGCAAGCGGAGCGAACCCATCCGCGAGGGGCAGCCTCCTGCCGGGACCCGCCCATGACGGGCGAGCACGAGGAGCAGCACCGTGACCAACGGCGAACCGCCGGAGCCTCCGGCACCCCGCGCAGCCGAGCGTGCTAGCGCGCTCACGCGCCCGCACGAGGCGCCACCTTCCTTTCTCGTCGACGAAGGTCTGCGCTTCCTGATGTTCGGGGGCAAAGGCGGCGTGGGCAAGACCACGGTCGCCGCCGCCACGGCCCTCCATTGGGCGCACCACAGGCCCGGCGCCGTGCTCGTCGTCTCCACCGACCCGGCGCACTCCCTGTCCGACGCGTTTGAGCAGCCGATCGGCGACCAGATCACGCCGATCCGCGATCAGCCCGGGCTCTTCGCTTGGGCCGTCGACGCGGGGCAGCATCTGCAGACGTTCAAGGACCGCTACGGCGACGCCATCGAGACCATCGTGGA
>CAIWHY010000065.1 GCA_903912585.1 uncultured Thermoleophilia bacterium
CGATTCGTCCCGCGCGCCAGCCCTCGCATGGGCAGATGTCCCATGACGCGCGGCGGCCGACAGGGCAGACTTGTACTGACGCCGCATCCAGGCGGCAAGAAGTGGGGGGTAGCACGTGTCCCAGCAGAATGCACTTGAGCGCGGTCGTGTCCGGGAAGACGCGGCGCGTAAGCACGCGGGTACGCGGCTGCGAGCGGTGATGGACGAACTGCTGGACGCGCTCGTCCTCCTCGACGCGGTCCGGGACGAGGGCGGCGCGATCGTCGACTTCGTCTATGCCGATGCCAACGCGGCAGCGTGCGCGTGCCACGGGGTCACCCGCGATCAGCTCGTGGGCGCGCGGCTGCTGGACAGGGCGCCGGCCGACCAGGCGCCCGGCCTGCTCGACGCCTATCGGCGGGTCGTGGAGACGGGACAGCCGCTGCAGCGGGACGACGTCGACTTCGGCCAGGGCCTGCCGGGCGGCGAGGCGCGATGCTACGACGTGCGTGCCGTGCGGGTCGGCGACGGCCTCTCGTACATGTGGCGCGACGTCACGCAGCGCCACGAGGTTGCCGCGGAGCTGGCCGCCTCCAGAGAGGGCTTCCGGCTGCTGGCGGAGAACGCCTCGGACGTCGTCGTGCGCGCGGACAACGACGGCGACATCGAGTGGATCTCGCCGTCGGTGACCGCGCTCGTCGGCTGGCTCCCCGAGCAGCTGGTCGGGGAGCCGTTCGCGAACCTCGTGCACGCCGACGACCTGCCCGGTCTCCGCGCCGCGGCCGCGATGCTGCTCGGCGGGGAGCCCGCGCGTCCGGAGGTCCGGGTGCGCACCGCCGACGGCGGCTACCGCTGGATCAGCATCTCCGTGCGGCCGCTCTTCGACGATGCCGGCGTGGTCGTGGGCCGCATCGCGGGGTGGCGGGACGCGCAAGCGGAGGTCGAAGCGCGCCGGGAGCTGCAGGCATCAGAAGAGCGCTTCCGCCTGCTGGCCGAGAACTCCTCGGACGTGGTCTTCACCGCGGGGCCGGATCGCCGCATGACATGGGTGGCGCCCACCGTGGCGCGGACTCTGGGATGGACGCCCGAAGAGCTGGCCGGGACCGAGATGGCCGATCTGGTGCACCCGGACGACTGGGCCGCCGTCGACGGCCTGCGCCTGAGGGCGCACGGCGGCCACGACGGGCAGGCCCTGGGGGGGGCGCTGCTCGCGCGCATGCGGACGCGGACCGGAGAGTACCGCTGGATGTCGGGCACGTGCACTCCGCTGGTGGGCGAGGACGGGCAGGCGCCGGGCGTGGTGGTCGGCCTGAAGGACGTCGACGACCTGGTGCGCGCGCGGGAGGCCGTCCAGCTCGACCAGGCCCGGTTGCGGGCCACCCTGGACTCGCTGCTCGACCCGCACATCCTTGCCCAGGCCGTCCGCGCCGACGACGGCCGCATCACCGACTTCGTCTGTGCCGACGCCAACGAGGCCGCGGGCGGCTACCTGAACACGGACCGGAGCCGGCTCCTGGGCGCCCGGCTGCTCGACCTCCTGCCGGCGCAGGCGGCGCCGCCGATGCTCGCCCTGTGGACCCACACCGTGGAGACCGGGCAGCCGCTGCTGCTCGACGACTACGCGTTCCCCGCCGAGAACCACGAGTCCGAGCGGCTCTACGACTTCCGCATGGTGCGCGTGGGCGACGGGCTGAGCTGCACCTGGCGCGACGTCACCGAGCGCCACCGGACTCAGCGTGCTCTGCAGCGCCGCGTCGAGGAACTCGACGCCCTGCGCCGCATTCTCCAGCTGCTCGCCGAGCGCGGCGACCTGGCCGACGCGCTGGAGTCGGCGGGCGCAGAGATCTGCCAGCTCTTCGACGCCGGCTACGCCCGCGTCCACCTGCTTCCTGAGGGTGAGGACGCGTCCACCGCGGCGTCCTTCGAGACCTTCGGCGCCGCCGGCGCCCCGGCTCCCGAGGAGGCGGCGGTGATCAGGGAGACCCTGGCCAGCGGCCGGCGGGCGGTCAGCGAGAGCCTCGGCTACGGGACCCGGCACCTCTTGGGTGTCCCCATGATGTCGCGGTCTCAGGTCATCGGGGTCCTGACCGTCGCCCGCGAGCACCCCGCCGGCGCCTTCGACGTCAGGGAGATGAGCGTCGTGCAGCCCGTCGCCGACGCTCTTGCGGCCGCGGTCGAGAGCGAGCGCCTGCAGCAGAGGGAGACCCGGCAAGCGGCGACCGACGAACGCCAGCGCCTCGCCCGCGACCTCCACGATTCCGTGACGCAGAGCATCTACTCGGCGAACCTGATCGCCGAGGTCCTGCCCGCCGCGTGGGAACGCTCGCCCGCCGAAGGGCGGCACGACCTGGAGATGCTTCGCCGGCTCGTGCGCGCCGCCATGGCGGAGATGCGCACCCTGCTCTTCGAGTTGCGCCCCGAGGCGCTGCCCGCGGCCTCTCTGGACGGTCTGCTCGAGCGCCTCGGCGATGCTCTCGCGGGGCAGGGAGAGATCGCCGTCGACATCGCTGTTCAGGAAGACCTCGAGCTGCCGGTCCCCGTGAAACTGGCCTTTTACCGCGTCGCCCAGGAGGCGCTCAACAACGTCGGCCGGCACGCGCGCGCCACGCGGGTGAAGCTGGACGTTGCCGATGATGCCGGCGCCGCGCGGCTCTCCGTGCGCGACGACGGGAGGGGCTTCGCGTGCGGCGACGTGCGGCCGGAGAGCATGGGGCTGCGGATCATGAAGGAGCGCGCCGCGGAGATCGGCGCCACGATCGAGATCGACGGCACCTCGGGCAACGGCACGACGGTGAAAATGGCGTGGCGGCGGCCGGTACCGGCCGTCGCGGCGAGGTGAGGAGAAGCGTGGAGCAGCAAGAGCGCATACGAGTGATGATCGTCGACGACCACAGCGTCGTCCGCGAGGGGCTCAAGATGTTCCTGTCCGCCAGCGACGATCTCGAGGTCGTGGGCGAAGCGGCCGACGGCGCCGAGGCCGTGGAGGCGTGCCGGCGCTGCAAGCCCGATGTCGTGCTCATGGACCTGGTGATGCCGGTCATGGACGGCGCCGCAGCCACGGCGCGCATCAAGGAAGCCAGCCCCGCCGTCCAGGTCATCGCGCTGTCGAGCTTCGCCGCCGACGACCTGGTCCAGAGGGCCCTCGACGCCGGCGCCATCAGCTACCTGCTCAAGGACACCCGCCCGGAGGCGCTGCCGCCGGCGGTGAGAGACGCCTACGCGGGGCGCGGCACCATCGACAGCAAGGCGATGAAAGCGGTCATGAAGCGGCGCCAGGACGGCATCGGCGGCGACCTCACCAAGCGTGAGCGCGAGACCCTCGCTCTGCTCGCCACCGGGCTCACCAACGAGGAGATCGCCGAGCGCCTCTTCTTGAGCGTAGGCACGGTGCGGCTGCACGTGAGCAACGTGCTGATGAAGCTGCACGCCCCCAATCGCACAAGCGCGGCGGTCATCGCCATCGAGAACAGGCTCACGGTCTGACGCGGCGGCGGCGCCGGGCTTGCGCCGGCGGCGCCAAGCTCGCGCCGCCGCCGGGCTCGATCCGGCGCCGCAACTATGCCTTTCGTCGAGATTCGACCGGGCCGAACGCCAGTGGCGCACCGCTGCCGCGCGCCTCAAGATGTGATTCGAGATCCATCCCACAGAACGACTAGAAGGAGCCGGCGGATGCGCGTGCTTCTAGCGACCGATCGCCCAGCTCTGCGCGATGCC
>CAIWHY010000066.1 GCA_903912585.1 uncultured Thermoleophilia bacterium
GCGCCCAGCACGGCGTCGCGCACGCCGCTGATGTCGGTGTTGTAGCCTCGCAGCCGGCCACCGTCGAGGACGATGGTGTTCACCGCCTCGGCCGTGCGTGCGTCCGCGTCCAGCCAGTCGAGCAGCGGTACGACGCCGCCCTTGTGCGGGATCGTCACGCTCGCGCCGCGCATCCCCAGGGCCCTGAGGCCCTGCACCGCGGCGCCGAGGTCGCCGGCACGCACAGGGAGTGGCACGTAGACCATGTCCAGGCCGAGCGCGCGAAAGGCGGCGTTGTGGATCGCCGGCGAGCGCGAATGTGACACCGGATCGCCGATGATGCCGAGCACGCTTGTCCTGCCGCTGATCGTCGCTGCCCCCTCACGGCGGCGCCGGGCGGCGCCGCGTCAGTCTAGATTAGGCGTCGGAGGCAGGCCTCCTGCCGTGGCGACGCATTGCGGCCGGACTCTTGCCTCTTCCCCACCGTCACTGGCCGCTGTTGGCCTTGGCCTTCGCCTCGTCCACGAGGAACTGCGCGTAGTCGCGGGAGAAGTAGTGGCCGCCGGTGCCGTCGTTGCGCGCGACGTAGTAGAGGTACTTGACGGCGGCCGGGTCGGCGGCCGCCTTGAGGGCGGCGAGGCCGGGGTTGGAGATCGGCGTCGGCGGCAACCCCGCGTGCTTGTAGGTGTTGTACGGTGAGTCGATCTTGAGGTCCCGATAGGTGAGGACCGGCTTCGTCTTGCCGAGCGCGTACTGGATGGTCGCGTCGATCTGCAGCAACATATGGGCCTTGAGACGGTTCCAGATGACCGCGGCCACGAGCGCCCGCTCGGAGGGCAGGCGCACCTCTCGGTCGATCATGGACGCGATGGTGACCACGTCGTACTTCGTCAGGTTCGCCTTCCTGGCGCGCGTCATGTCGACCTTGGCGAAGTTGTCGGTGAAGGCCTTCAGTTGCTGTTCCACGAACGTGCGGGCGCGCGCCTTGGGAGCGACGTCGTAGGTCGCCGGGAACAGCATCCCCTCGAGCGTGGTCCCGGACTTGTAGCCGCCGAGCCGGAAGGGCGGCGGGTCGTCACGCGCCGCCTGCACGTAGGCATCGCTGCTGATCGCCGGGACCCGAGCCGCCACGAGGTGCGAGGCCTGCTTGAGCGTCGTGCCCTCGGGGATCGAGACCTTGATGGTCAACGGCTTGGCACCGGTGACGAGCAGCGCCACCAGACTGGGGTAGGGCTGGTTGACGTGCAGCGTGTACGTGCCGGGCTTGAAGCTGGTGGAGTAGCCGTCCTGCTGAGCCCGCAGGACGAAGGAGCGGGCGTGCGGCACCACGCCCTTGGCGGCCAGGTCGGCGCCGATGTCGCTGAGCGTGGCGCCGGCCGGGATGACGACCGTCACCGCGCGGCCCTCCGGGCCGGTGGAGAAGTAAGCACGGGCGTAGCCGGCGCCGAGGCCCGCGATGAGCGCCAGGACGGCGATCACGATGTACCCGCCCAGCCGCCGGCGCCGCCGGCGCGGCCGCCCCAGGGGCGGCCGCGGGTAGCGCGCGCTGCGCCGGTGGGACAACTCGAGCTCGTCGCCGGAGTAGCCGGACTCGACCTCCGCCCAGTTGCGCCGCGGGCGCGGCTGCCGCGCAGCCCCTGGTCCGGCGCCGACGGGCGGGTCCGGCGCCGGCGCGCGAGGCTCGTCAGGTGGCGTCCGCACCGATCCTCCTCAGATAGTCCTCGAGCAGCGCGGCCGCGGCGCGCGCGTCGCGACCGGCGCGGCCGCCGCGCTGATCGGCGAGCTTGGACGTGAAGCGCTCGTCGTAGAGGTCGACCGGCACGCTCACCACCGCGCCGAGGCGGGCGGCGAAGCTTCGCGCCCTCCCCGCCTGCGCGTGCTCGCGACCGTCGAGCGAGACGGGCAGGCCCACGACGATCCGCCCGGGGGCGTGCTCGGCCAGAAGGTCGAGGAGAGTCGCGAAGCCGGCCTCGGTGTCGACCTTCTCCACGACCGTCAGCGGCCGCGCCAGCGTCCCCGTCTGGTCCGAGATCGCCACGCCGGTGCGCACGGTCCCGTGATCGAGGGCGACGACCCGCACTCAGCGTCCGAGCGTTTCACGCACCTTGGCGAGGCCCGCCTCGAGGCCGGCGGCGATGCCGTCCACCTCGGGCCCTCCGCCGCGCGCGAGGGTCGGCTTGCCGCCGCCCTTGCCGCCGACGGCGGGCATCATCGCGCGCAGCACCTCCTGCGCATGTAGCCCGCGCCCCACGGCGGCGTCCGGGGCCGCGACGACAGCGGCGGCGCGACCCTCCACAGCGGCCATCAGCAGCAGGACGCAGGCCGGAGACTCGGCGCGCAACTCGTCGGCCAGGGAGAGCAGCTCGTCGGCCGAGGCCACGCGCGGCGCTGCCGCGACGACAGGCACGCCGCCCACGTCCTCGGCTCCGTCCAGGAGCGCCGCCGCACTCTCACGCCTCTCCCCCGCCTCCGTCGCCGCGAGCCTCGCCTGCAGCTCGGCGACCTCCTGAACGAGCTTGTGCACCGCCGGCGGAAGGCGCTCGGGCTGCGCGCCGATCTGCGCGGCAAGCTCGCCCCACTCGTGCTCGATGCGGCGGTAGTGCTCGATCGCCGCCGCCGACGTGATGGCCTCGATGCGCCGCGTGTTGGCGCCCACCGACTGGCTCGACGTGATCCGGAAGAGGCCGATCTGCGACGTCGACGAGACGTGCGTGCCGCCGCACAGCTCGCGACTGAAGTCGTCGATCTCGAGCACGCGCACGAACTCCCCGTACTTCTCCTCGAAGAACGCGTGGGCGCCAAGTTCGATCGCGTACTCCTTGGTCGTCACGAAGGCGCGCACGGGATGGTTCTCGACGATGCGCCGGTTGACCAGATCCTCGACCTGACGCAGTTCCTCGGCCGTGGGGGCGCGGCGCACCGAGAAGTCGAAGCGCAGCCGCTCCGGCCGGACCATCGACCCGGCCTGGCGGACGTTCTCGCCGAGGACGATGCGCAAAGCGTTGTGCATCAGATGCGTGGCCGTATGGTTGCAGGCCGTCTGGTGACGCCGCACGGCGTTGACCATGGCCTTGGCACGCTCGCCCGCGACCAGGGCGCCCTCCACGACGCGGGCGACGACGACCTGGTCGGGCTCGAAGCGCACGACGTCCTCGACCTCGAGCTTGGCGGACTCCGTGTGGATCCAGCCATGATCGGCGACCTGCCCGCCGCCCTCCGCGTAGAACGGCGACTCGGCCAGCTTGACCGCCACGCGGCCGTCGGCGAGCTCCCGGCAGGCGCGCAGGACGGTGAAGACCTCGAGGCGCTCGTAGCCGACGAAGGACGCCGGCAGAGAGGCGAACTCGCGCTGGAACTCCTCGAACTCGCCGGGGCCGGCGTCGAAGGCGCCGGCGCGCTGCGCCGCCCGGGCGCGCCGGCGCTGCTCTTCCATCAGGTGCTCGAAGCGTTCCTCGTCGACGCTCATGTCCCGCTCGGCGGCGATCTCGCGCGTGAGGTCGAAGGGGAACCCATAGGTGTCGTGCAGCTCGAACGCGACCTCCGCCGGCAGTTCGGCGCCGGTGTCGCGGGCGCGCCGGAGCGCCTCGTCGAGGATGCCCATGCCCTGCTGCAGCGTGTGCCGGAAGCGCGTCTCCTCCTCCAGCACGACACGCTCGATGTCGGGGCGCGCCGCGATGAGCTGAGGGTAGGCGGCGCCCATGCGCTCCACGACTTCCCCGGCCAGGTCGGCGAGGAACGGCTTGTCGACGCCGATGGACACGCCTTGCTGAACGGCGCGGCGGATGATGCGCCGCAGCACGTAGTCGCGGCCGTCGTTGCCCGGGAGCACGCCGTCCATCACCATGAACGCGGCGCCTCTGGCGTGCTCGGCCATCGTCCGCAGAGCCCGGGTGACGGCTGGGGAGGCCGCGGGCTGCACGCCGGCCAGCTCCGCGCCGCGGGCGATCAGCGGCGCGAAGCCGTCGCTCTCAAAGACGTTGGTGACGCCCTGCGTGATGGCGGCGATGCGCTCGATGCCCATGCCGGTGTCGATGCTCGGCTTGGACAGCAACGTCAGCTCGCCCACCTCGTTCATCTCGTACTGGACGAAGACGAGGTTCCAGTACTCGAGGAAACGGTCGCAGTCGCAGCCGGGCGCACAGGCCGGGTCGTCGCAGCCCATGCCCGGGCCGAGATCGTAGTAGAGCTCCGAACAGGGCCCGCACGGCCCGGTGGGCCCCCAGAAGTTGTCCGTGCGCCCGAGGCGCACGATGCGCTCCTCGGGGATGCCGTGCGACTTCCACA
>CAIWHY010000067.1 GCA_903912585.1 uncultured Thermoleophilia bacterium
ACCGTCGACCTCGGCGACCGCCGCGAGGGCGTCCTGCCGGATGCCGCGGCGGCGGTCGCCGCTCAGCTCACCGGCCTGCCCGGGATCTCCCTGGCCGGCATCGCCGTCAACTTCGCCTGCCTCTCCGGGCAGCTGCCGTCACAGGCGCTCTTCCGCGCGGCCGAGGCGGTCCTCGCGTCCATCGCGGACGACTGCGTCGCCGAGCCCCTGCTGTCGCTCGGCGGCACCTGCGTCCTGCAGCACCTCAAGGGCTACGCGCCCCGCTTCGCCACCGAGATCCGCTCCGGCGGCGGGCCGCTCTACGGCTACGACTTCGTGAGCGGCAAGAGCCTCGCCGGCCTCGAACGCGTCGACCCCGTGCTCACGGCCGTCGTCCTCGAGAGCTCGCGCAAGCCGCCGGCTCCGCCCGGCAGCGGCGGCTTCGACGCCTTCGGACACGTGCCCGACGCCGACCTGCCGGACACGGACGCGAACTACGCTCTCCTGAACGTGGGGCGCCGCGACTGCGAGCCCGGCGGCCTGCGCCCGCTCCTCCCCGGCGCCCGCCTGGCCGGCGCGACCAGCGACGTGAGCGTCCTCGTCACGGAACACCTCCTCCGCCCCGGCGACACGGTCTCGTTCGCCGTCGACTACGACGCCCTGGTGCGTGCGATGACCTCGCCCTTCGTGGCCAAGGAGTTCGTCTCGCGGACCAGCTCCGGGATCCCGAAAGGAGACTCATGACGCAGCACGCCGAGGGCCGCTACGTCGGCCGCCGCCGCCCGCTCGAGATCCTCGCCGCGGACGACGTCGAGCGCATTCACGAGGCGTCGCTCGACGTCCTCGCGAACGTGGGCGTGATGTTCCACTCGCAGCGGGCACTGGACGTGCTCGAGGCGCACGGAGCCGTCGTGGACCGCGAGACCACCGTGGCGCGCATCCCCGCCGCGGCGGTGGAGCAGGCCGTGAGCACGCTGCCGCGGACCCTCACGCTGGGCGGGCGCACGCCCGAGTTCGACCTCCCGCTCGACGGCGAGCACGTCTACCTCACCTCCGACGGCTGCGCCACATTCGTGCGCGAGGCCGACGGCACGGTGCGGCCGAGCACCAAGCAGGACGTCTACGACGCGGCCCGCGTCGTCGAAGGCCTGCCCAACCTCTCGGCCACGTCGGCGCTCGTCTCCGCCCAGGACGCGCCCGGAGAATCGCGCGTCCTGCACGAGTTCGACGCCTGCATGCGCGCCTCGCGCAAGCACTCCATCGTCGTCTCGATCAAGGACGCCGCCGAGGCCAAGCCGCTCATCCGCATGGCCGAGGCGGTGGCGGGCGGTTCGGCCGAGCTCCGGGCGCGGCCCACCTTCTCCGTGATCCTCTGCACGGTCAGCCCGCTGCACCAGGAGCGCTTCGGCATGGAGCTCGCCTTCGCGCTGGCAGAGGCCGGCATCCCCATGATGCTGTACCCGATGCCGATCCTCGGGGCCACGGCGCCGGTCACGCCGGCCGGCACGGCGGTCGTCAACAACACCGAGATCCTCGCCGCCGTCACCGCCGTGCAGCTCGCCTGCCCGGGCGCGAAGATCGTGCACGCGGGCGGGCCGACCGCGCTGTTCATGCGCACCGGGTCGTACTTCGCCAACGTGCCGGAGGCGCTGCTGCTGCGCGCCGCGCAGGCGCAGATGGCGAGGCGCTACGGCATGCCGGCCGGCCTCGGGTGGGGCGGCACCAAGGCCAAGCAGCCCGAAGCCCAGTCGGCCTACGAGAACACGCTCGGGCTGGCGCTCGCGATGGTGGCCGGAGCGGACTTCTGCTTCGGCGCCGGCCTCCTCGACAGCGTCCAGCAGATGAGCCTCGAGGAACTGGTGATCGCCGACGAGGTGTTCGGCATGGTCACGCGCCTCGTGCGCGGCGTCGCGGTCGATCGCGAGACGCTCGCCGTGGACCTCATCAAGAAGCTCGGCTTCCGTGGCGACTACCTGTTCGAGGCGCACACCCGCGCGCACGTGCGCGAGCTCTGGCAGGCGCGGCTCGGCGAGACCGGCACCTACGAGAGCTGGCAGAACGCGGGCAGCCCGCGTCTGGAAGACAAGGCGCGGGCCGTCGTCGACGGCATCCTCGCCTCTCCCCCACCCGACTTGCCCGCGGACCTGGACCGCGAGCTCACCGACATCATCGCCGCGGCC
>CAIWHY010000068.1 GCA_903912585.1 uncultured Thermoleophilia bacterium
CCGGGCTCATGCCCGGCCGCCCCTTTCTCTTGCCGGCCGGCGGACGCCGGCCCTCGCCATCCGCTGCGCCGGCTGCCGCCCTGCGCCGGCCCTCGCCCGGCGGCCGCCTGCAGCTGCCCAGCGCGCCCGCGTGTAGAGACGCCGGCGTTTCGGTAGAGTTGCCTGCGAATGGGAGCCGACCACGCCGCATATTTCGAGGAGGTCGAGGCACGCTTCGAAGGGGCGCTCGACTTCGACCTCGGCCTTGAGGAGGAGTTCCAGGTCCTCGATCGCGAGAGCTTGGACCTCATCCCCGGATTCGAGGCCCTGCGCGACGCTGCGCCCGAGCGGCTGAGAGGGCGGATCGCGGGCGAGCTTCTGCGCTCGGAGATCGAGGTCTCCACTCCACGTACGCTGCATTTCGGCCAGGCGGCCAAGCAGCTGCTCCTCAACCGCGCCGAGCTGTTCGCGCTCGCGGACCGCGTGGGCGTCGCGCTCGGCGCGACCGGCACGCACCCCTTCGCCGACTGGCACGACCAGGAGATCATCGACACGCCGCACTACCGGCTCGTCGAGGAGCGCCTCAAGTACGTCGCGTGGCGCAACAACACCTGGGCCGCGCACGTGCACATCGGGGTGCGCGGCCGCGACCGTGCCGTCGCCGTCTGCGACGCCCTGCGGACCTACCTGCCGCACCTGCTCGCGCTCTCGGCGAACTCACCCTTCATCGAGCGCGTGTGGACGCAGCTGCACTCGGCACGTACGCAGACGTTCATGCGCATGTTCCCGCGCTGCGGCATCCCCGACGTGTTCGGCAGCTGGGCGGAGCACCGGCGCTTCTACGAGGAGCTCATCGACACCGACTGCATCCAGGAGTTCACGCAGATCTGGTGGTCGGTGCGCCCGCATCACCGCTTCGGCACGGTCGAGGTGCGGATCTGCGACGCGCAGTCGGAGGCCTGGCAGAGCCTCGCCATCTCGGCGCTCACCGTCGGGCTCGTCGCCCATCTGGCGCGCGTCTACGACGAGGGCATGCCGCTGCCCATCCTTCCCACCAGGTACATCGAGGAGAACCTGTGGCGGGCGATCCGCTACGGCATGGACGGCAAGCTCGTCGACTGGGCGATGGGGGAGGAGCTCACGGCCGCGGACGCGATCCGGCATCTGCTGGAGCTGACCGGCCCCTCGGCCGACGCGCTCGGCCTGACCCCGCATCTGGAAGGCGTGGAGCGGATGCTGCGCGAGGGCAACGGCGCCCAGCAGCAGGTCCGGGCTCACCGCGCGGGCGCAAGCCTGCAAGAGGCCTTCGCCGACACGGTGGCCGGTGCTCGTGCCTCATCCCTTGACCCGCAGACGACGACTCAGGAGGAGCCGGTATGAGCG
Organism: uncultured Thermoleophilia bacterium; assembly: GCA_903912585.1. Taxonomy (GTDB): domain Bacteria; phylum Actinomycetota; class Thermoleophilia; order UBA2241; family UBA2241; genus CAIXSE01. Next base: position 1,363 of record CAIWHY010000068.1, read on the forward strand.
ACGAAGCCGGGCGCGCCGGCGCCCAGACCGACGAGGAGCGCGCCCGCGCCTACCGCGAGCAGGTGAAGCAGCTCCGCGCCGTGGACATCGCGAGCAGCCTGATGCTCGACCTCGTGACCATCGGCTACCAGAAGCTGGGCCTGACGCTGGAGACGGCGGATCTGCGGGACCTCTCGGACGCGCGGCTCTTGATCGACCTGCTGCGCGCCACGCTCGGGGTCGTGGAGACAGAACTGGACGACATGCAGCGGCGCGACCTGCACTCGACGCTGGCGCAGATGCAGCTGAGCTTCGCCCGGGCGGTCCAGCTCGCCGGCCCGCCCGAGAGCCCGGCGGCGGACAAGCCTGCGGACCCGCCGCCCGAAGAGGCGCACGCGACCCCGCCGCCGGCGGATCAGCCGGCCGCGCAGAAGCCGGCGGCTCGCAAGACCGCGGCGAAGAAGCCGGCGCCCAGGAAGGCCGCCGCGAAGAAGCCGGCCACGAAGAAGCCGGCCCAGAAGCAGCGCGCGCCTCGCGAGCCGGGCGAAGAGCCGCCGGGCGCCTGACGTCGCGCGGCGCCGGCCCTGAGTCCGTCGTCAGGCCGTCGTCAGCCGGCGGTCAGGTCGCGCCGAGCGCCCAGAAGCGGGACTCGTCGAGCTGCGTGCCCGGTTCCACGAGGAGGAACTCCTCGTCGTGCGGCCCCGTCATGAGCTTCTCGAGGTAGCGCAGAGAGCCGGTCAGGTACTCGATCGGCAGGTCGTAGAACGCGCTCACCGTTGCGAGGTACTCCGCCTTCTCGGCGAGGCCGCCGACCTCGGGAGTCTCGATGACGGCGAGGCGCGTGTAGTGCTCCATAATCAGCCGCGCCACGCGCGCCGCCTTCTCCTCACCGTACTTGGGCACGATCTCGCGGTACTCGGTGTACGGGTCGCGGATGAAGTCGATCCAACCGCGCGTGTAGTAGTAGGTGCCCGGCTGGGCTCCGTGCTCCGCCAGGTAACGCTGCCGCGAGCCCAGGAGCAAGGAGATGCAATCGTCCACCGCGGGGAGGACGAGCCGGTGGGGGCCGGCGCGCAGCCCCACGGTGCCGTTGCTGCAGCGCCCGCAGCAGAGCAGGATCTCGCGCTCGCCCGGCGTCGCCTCGATGCGCTCCTGGATGGCGACGCGCATGCGGTCGGGGAAGTCGTGGAGGGCGCCCTCGAAGAAGTCGACCTCGTAGCCGGGGTTGACGCGTTCGACCTCGTTGCGCAGGACCTCGCAGCTGATGATCTTGGGCTGGGCCTCCATAGACCCATGGTAACAGGACAAATGCGGTCCTGCCCGCGCCCGAGCGACAGTGGCCTGCGGAGCGTGCGGCGGCATGGTCCCGCGCCTTGGACCCGGCCTCAGCGGCCTGGACCCGGCCTCAGCGGCCTGGACCCGGCCTCAGCGGCTTGGACCCGGCCGCGCCCGCTGCGGTAGCATGGACAGCGCTTTCCCGAGCATCGACTTCGCGCCGCCGGCGGTCGCCCGCAGGACGCCGGCGCGCTGGACCTGAGGAGGACCCCGTGACCGTCAAGAAGCTGCTCGTGGCCGGAGCCGGCCAGATGGGCGCCGGCATCGTGCAGGTGTCGGCGGTCGCCGGCATCGACGTGGTGATGATCGACGTGGCCGACGAGTTCATCGCGCGCGGCCTGGCCGGCATCGAGAAGGGCCTCGGCCGCATGGTCGAGAAGGGCAGGATGGAGGCCGGCGCGCGCGACGCCGCCCTCGCGCGCAGCACGACCAGCACCGACATGGCCGCCGGCGCCGGCGCCGACCTCTTCGTCGAAGCCGCGCCGGAGGCGATGGCGATCAAGCAAGGCTTGCTCGAGAAGGCTGCGTCACTCCTGCGCCCCGACGCGATCATCGCCACCAACACGTCGAGCCTTTCCGTCGGCGCGCTGGCGAAGTTCGTGACCGGTCCCGAGCGCTTCGTCGGCATCCACTTCTTCAACCCGGTGCCGATGATGGCGCTGGTCGAGGTCGTGCGCGGTGAAGCCACCTCCGAGGCCACGATCGCCGCCGCCCGCGACTTCGCCGAGAAGGTCGGCAAGACGCCGATCACCGTCGCGGACTCGCCCGGCTTCGTCGTGAACCGTATCCTCTTCCCGATGATCAACGAGGCCGCCAACGCCTTCGCGGAGGGCGTGGCGAGCGCCGAGGACATCGACACCGGCATGAAGCTCGGCGCCAACTGGCCGATGGGCCCCCTGGCGCTGGCCGACCTCGTCGGGCTCGACACGACCAAGGCGATCCTCGAGACGCTCGAGCGCGAGCTCGGCGACCCCAAGTACGCGCCGAGCCCGGCCCTCGGCGAGCTCGCCGCCGCCGGCAAGCTCGGCCGCAAGAGCGGCGCCGGCTTCTTCGACTACAGCCGGTGACGCGCCCTTGAGCCCGCTGAACGAAGGCTTCGTCCAGGTCTACACCGGCGACGGCAAGGGCAAGACGACCGCCGCCCTGGGGCTCGTGCTGCGGGCGCTCGGCCAGGGGCTGCGCCCGGCAGTGCTCCAGTTCATGAAGTCGGACCCCTCGTGGGGCGAGATCGTGACCCTGCGCAAGCTGGGCGTGCCGGTGCGGCAGTGCGGCCTCGATCACTGGGTGCTCAAGGGCGAGGCCTCGGCAGAGGACCTCGCCGCCGCGGCCGCCGGGTTCGACGAGGCCAGGGGCCTCGTGGAGAGCGGCCAGTACGACCTGGTCGTGCTCGACGAGCTCGTCACGGCGGTCTTCTTCGAGCTCGTGTCCCTCGACCGGGTGCTGGCGCTGATGGCCCTCAAGCCGGCCGCCGTGGAGCTCGTGATCACGGGGCGCCGCGCGCCCGACGAGCTCATCGCGGCGGCCGATCTGGCGACCGAGATGCGGCCGCTCAAGCACTACTACGACGCCGGCGTCGAGGCGCGTCCGGGCATCGAGTTCTAGAGGGGATCGCGGCCGTGACGCACACGCTCATCTATCCGCACACCACGGTCCACAACGCCGCCGGGCACCTGGAGATCGGCGGTTGCGACGTCGTCGACCTGGCGCGCGAGTTCGGTACGCCGCTGTTCATCTACGACGAGCAGACCCTGCGCGACCAGTGCCGCGCCTATCGCGCGACCTTCGGGAAGCTCACCGATCTGTACGAGATCGTGTACGCCAGCAAGGCGTTCAGCTGCAGGGCGATGGCCGAGCTCGTGGCGCAGGAGGGCCTCTCGCTCGACGTCGCCACCGGCGGTGAGCTGGCTGCCGCCCGCGCCGCCGGCTTCCCTGCCCGGCGCATCTACTTCCACGGCAACAACAAGTCGGTCGCCGAGATCGAGCTCGGGCTGGACTGCGGCATCGGCCACTTCGTGGTCGACTCCTTCGAGGAGATCGACCGCCTCGAGGCCGCGGCCGCGACGCGCGGGGTGCGCCAGGAGGTGCTCGTGCGCGTCACGCCCGGGGTGCGCCCGCACACGCACGACTTCGTGCAGACCGGCCAGCAGGACAGCAAGTTCGGCTTCGGGCTCTCCGACGGCCTCGCCGCCGAAGCCGTGAGCCGCCTGCGCGACGCCCCCCACCTCGGCCTCGTCGGCATCCACGCGCACATCGGCTCGCAGATCTTCGAGCTCGACTCGTACCGCCGCGAGGTGGAGGTGCTGTTCGTCGCCCTCGACGAGTGGCGCCGCGACTTCGGCTTCGAGTGCTGCATCTTCAACATCGGCGGCGGGCTCGGCATCCGCTACACGGAGGCCGACATGCCGAGCTCCATCGCCGAGTTCGCGCACGTGAGCGTCACGGCCGTGCGCGCGGGCGTGGAGCGCCACGGCATGGTCATGCCCAAGCTGTTCGTCGAGCCCGGCCGCAGCATCGCCGGCAAGGCCGCCGTGACGGCGTACACGGTGGGCACCGTCAAGGTCATCCCCGGCGTGCGCACCTACGTCGCCGTCGACGGCGGCATGAGCGACAACCTGCGGCCGATGCTCTACGACTCGCGCTACGAGGCGATGCTCGCCAACAAGGCGGAGGCGCCGGCGACGGACGTGGTCACCATCGCCGGCAAGCACTGCGAGTCCGGCGACGTGCTCGTGCGCGACGTGTACGTCGCGCCGCCGCAGCCCGGCGACATCCTCGTGACCCCGGCCACGGGCGCCTACGGCTACGCCATGGCCAACAACTACAACGCCCAGCCGCGGCCGGCCGTGGTGATGGTGGCCGGCGGCAGGGCGCGCCTGATCATCGAGCGAGAGACCTGGGACGACGTGCTGCGCCTGCAGCGCCCGCTGGCGTAGCGCCGCCCCCGACTGCGAAGGACCTCACAGTGGACAAAGTAGGGATAGGGCTCCTCGGCTACGGCACCGTCGGCTCCGGCGTGGGCACGCTGTTGGCGCGCAACGCCGACGACATCACGCTTGCCACCGGCAAGCAGGTGTACCTGCGCCGGGTGCTCGAACGCAGCCCGGACTTCACCGCCCCCGGCCTCGACCCCGCGCTCGTGACCGCGCGCTTCGAGGACATCCTCGAGGACCCCGGGATCGACATCGTGGTGGAGCTCATCGGCGGGGTAGGCGCGGCGCGCGACTTCCAGCTCCGCGCCCTCAAGGCCGGCAAGAACGTCGTCACGGCCAACAAGCAGCTGCTGGCGCAGCACGGCGCCGAGCTGTTCGACGCGGCGGAGAGCACGAATGTGCACCTCCGCTTCGAGGCCAGCGCCGTCGGCGCCGTGCCGGTCATCAAGGTGCTGCGCGAGTCTCTGGTCGCGGCCGAGGTCAAGACGGTCTTCGGCATCGTCAACGGCACGACCAACTACATGCTCAGCGCCATGGCCGAGACCGGCGCCGACTACGACGACGTGCTCGCCGAGGCGCAGCGCCTCGGATACGCCGAGGCCGACCCCACGGAGGACGTGGGCGGTAAGGACGCCGCCGCCAAGATGGCGATCCTCAGCTCCATCGCCTTCCACAGCCGCACCGGCCTGGACGACGTGGAGTACGAGGGCATCACCAAGGTCACGGCCGCCGACATCGCCCAGGGAACGCGCCTCGGGCTGGTGGCCAAGCTGCTCGGCGTCGCCAAGCTCATCGACGGTCGCATGAACGTGCGCGTGTACCCGGCCTTCCTGCCGCGCGCGCACCCGCTGGCCGGCGTGTCCGGCGCCTACAACGCCGTGTTCCTGGAGAGCGACGCCTTCGACCGCATCATGCTCTTCGGGCCCGGCGCGGGGAGCGTGCCCACGGCGTCGGCCGTGATCGGCGACATCATCTCCGTGGTCAACACCGTCAAGGGCAGCTTCGTGCAGAACTGCCTCTGCTACAAAGACGTGCCGGCGTTCCCGGACGCCGACATGGTGTCGAGCTTCTACCTCCGGTTGAGGGTGAAAGACGAGCCCGGCGTGCTCGCCGGGATCGCCGCCCTCTTCGGTGAGCACGACGTGAGCATCGCCTCGCTCGTGCAGGAAGGCCGCGGGGACGCGGCCGAGCTGGTGCTGCTCCTGCACCCTGTGCGCGAGGCCCAATTCTTCGCGGCTCTCGACCAGATCAAGGCGCTGCCCGCGGTCCAGGGCGACCCCGCCGTGATCCGCGTCGAGGGCGACGCCTGACCCGCAAGGAGCGCAGTATGACCAAGGGCAACAAAGGACGCATCGGCATCCTCACCGGCGGCGGCGACATCCCGGGCCTCAACCAGGCCATCCGGGGCGTCACGCTGCGCGCGCTCAGCGAGGGCTTCGAGGTCGTCGGCATCCGCCGCGGCTGGGCGGGCCTCATCCAGCTCAGGCGCGACGCCGGCGCCGACAACAGCGAGTGGGTCGTGCCGCTCACGCGTGAGCTCGTGGAGCGCTACGCCTACTCCGGCGGCACGTTCCTGCACTCGTCGCGCACGCGCCCGAGCACGGTGCCCCTCAAGGACGTGCCGGCGCACCTCAAAAGCAAGTACACGGCCGAGAAGAACGACCTCACGGACGAGGTCATCGCCAACCTCGAGTTCCTCGGCATCGACTACCTGGTGCCGGCCGGCGGCGACGACACGCTCAGCTACGGCGTCGAGCTCGGCCGCCGCGGCTTCCCCGTCGTCGCCATCCCCAAGACGATGGACAACGACGTCCCCGGCACCGATTACTGCATGGGCTTCGGCACCTGCGTGAACCGCACCATCGAGATGGCTCGCCAGGTCACCAGCTCGGCGGCCTCGCACGAGCGCATCGTCGTGCTCGAGGTCTTCGGCCGCTACGCCGGCTTCACGGCTCTGCTGCCGACGTTCGCCGGCGCGGCCGACCGCTGCCTGATCCCGGAGGCCGAGTTCGACATGGAGAAGCTCGCCGAGCTGCTCGTCGCCGATCGCAACGGCCGGCCCGAGGGCTACTCCGTCTGCCTCGTCAGCGAGGGCGCCATGCCGTCCGGCGGCGAGATGGTGTTCATGGGCGGCGAGAAGGACATGTTCGGTCACGCAAAGCTCGGCGGCATCGGCCAGAACGTGAGCGACAAGATCAAGGAGCTGGCGCCGCGGTTCAACGGCGGCAAGAAGATCGACATGATCAGCATGAACCTCAGCTACCTGGTGCGCAGCGGTGCGCCGGACGCCATCGACTGCATCGTGCCGACCGCCTACGGCAACCTCGCCGTGGACCTGATCCTCAAGGGCGAGACCGGCCGCATGGTCGCACTCGTCGGCGGCCGCTACGGGTCGGTGCCGATCGCCGAAGTCGTGTCGACCAAGAAGGTCGTCGACGTCGCGCGCTGCTACGACGCGGAGCGGTTCCGCCCCAAGTACGACGCGCTTGCCGGGCTGCCGCTCATGGTGCTGGGCGGCTCCGCCGGGTGAGAGGCGAGACGTCCTGCAAAGAGGGCGAGGCGGCCGCGACCGGACTGGTCCGCGACGATGGCGCGGCCCCCGTGCGCCTGTTCATCGAGGCGACGGGGTAAGAACGCGACGGTGGGCGCGCGCCGCCGCGCCGCCCTGTCACAAGGAGCCTGGATCCAGCCGATGAACCACGCAGCTACGCCATGACCTGCCCGCCGGACCAGCCCGGGCGCGCCGAGCGCCCCGGTCCCGAACGCCCGGAGCGCCCCGCGCGCCTCGTCGTGGGCGAGGAGAAGTCCCCGGCACTCGACGACGAGCGCGTCGTCACGACGAGCGCCGAGCGCTACGTGATGGGCGGCGGGCGCGCGCCTCGCCTCGCCATCAAGGAAGGCGACCTCCTCCTCTATACCGACACGCTGGGGCAGGTGCCCGGCCGCGAGGACTCCGTCCTCGGCCTCTACCACCAGGACACGCGCTACCTCAGCCGCCACGAGCTCACCGTCGCCGGCCGCCAGCCGGTGCTGCTCTCGTCCACGGCGGAGCGCGGCTACACCTCCACGGTCGAGCTCACCAACCTGGAGGCGCGCATGGCGGACGGGCGCACGCTGCCGCAGGCGACCGTGCACGTGCGCCGCACCCGGTTCGTTGCCGACCGGCTCTACGAGCTGTTGCGCGTGCGCAACTTCCACCAGGCCGAGGTCGAGCTGGTGATCGACCTGCACTTCGACGCCGACTTCGCCGACCTCTTCGAGGTGCGCGGCCTGCGGCGGCGCAAGCGCGGCACGCGCCTCGCCGCCAAGGCCGGCAAGGATTCGCTGACGCTCGCCTACCTCGGCCTTGACGAGGTGTTGCGCGAGACGATCATCACCTTCAGCGACGCGCCCGAGTCGATCAAGCAGGGCCGGGCGCGCTGGCGCCTGCGGATCGCGCCCGGCGAGCGCTTCACGATCCGTTACGACGTCCAGGTCGTCGCGCCGGGCGCCCCCGAGCCGCGCGCAGGCGACTTCAGCGCCAAGCTCTCGGCGGTGCGTCACGAGCACGAGCGCTGGGACTCGGGCGCCACCGACATCTTCACCGACAACGAACTGGTCAACCAGGTCGTGCGCCGCGGGCAGGACGACCTGCGCATGCTGTCGACCGAGGTCGACGGCGAGCGCATCGCCATGGCCGGCGTGCCGTGGTTCGCGGCGCCGTTCGGGCGCGAGCTGATGTTCGTCGGTCTCGAGACGCTCCTCCTCGACCTGCGCTGGGCGCAGGCGGCGGTGCGCTTTCTGGAGCGCCGCCAGGGCCGGCAAGACAGTGCCTTCCGCGAGGAGCAGCCGGGCAAGATCATGCACGAGCTGCGGCGCGGGGAGCTGGCCGGCATGCGCGCCATCCCGCACACGCCGTACTACGGGTCGGTCGACGCCACACCGCTCTGGCTGCTGCTCGTGGCGGAGCTCACGATGTGGACCGGCGACCTCGACGGCTTCGACTACCGCCGCGACGCGGTCGACGCGGCGCTCAAGTGGCTGGACGAGCGCGGCGACCTCGACGGCGACGGCTTCGTCGAATACGAGCGCCGCTCGCGCGCCGGGCTGCGCAACCAGGGCTGGAGGGATGCCGGCGACGCCGTGCTGCACCGCGACGGCAGCATGGCCGAAGGGCCGATCGCCCTGGCCGAGACGCAGGGCTACGTGTACTACGCCAAGCGCCGCCTCGCCTCGATCTACGGTCAGCTCGGCGACGTCGAGCGCGCCGAGCGGCTCACGCGGGAGGCCGGCGCGCTCAAGCAGCTCTTCAACGAACGCTTCTGGATGGAGGACGAGGGCTACTTCGCGATGGCGCTCGACGGCCGCAAGCGGCAGGTGCGGACGGTGTGCTCGACGATCGGCCACGCCTTGTGGTCCCGCATCGTGGCCGACGAGTACGTGCCGGCAGTGGTCAAGCGCCTCATGGCGCGGGACATGTTCACCGGCTGGGGGATCCGCACGGTGAGCAAGGAGGCGCGCGCCTACAACCCCGTGAGCTTCTACAACGGCAGCGTGTGGCCCGCCGATACGGCGCTGATCGCCAACGGCATGAAGAAGCACGGCTTCAATCAAGAGTCGAACCGCCTCGCCTGGGGCCTCGTGGAGGCGGCGCTCGCGCACGTCGACGTGCGCCTGCCCGAGCTCTTCTGCGGCTTCACGCGGCAGTCGATCAATCGGCCCGTCTCGTTCCCCATGGCGTGCTCGCCGGAGGCCTGCTCCGCCGGCGCCTTCTACCTCGTCCTGCAATCGATGCTCGGCATCTACGCGCAGGCGGAGGAGAACGTCGTGTACGTGCACAACCCGGGGCTGCCGAAGTGGCTCGGCGAGGTGACGCTGGCCAACCTGACGGTGGGGCGCACGACGATGCGCCTGCGCTTCCGCCGCGAAGGCAGCCAGACGACGTTCTCGGTCCTCGACAAGCAGGGCCCCGGGCGTATCGTCATGGTGGAGTGCCGCCCGCCATGGCGTGCCGCAGACGAACGGGGGGAGTATGGCCCGGCTGACGATCGCTCACATCTCGGACCTGCACGCGGGTTCGCCGTACTTCGTCCCCAGCCTGATGGACCGCGTGGTCATCGAGATCAACGAGCTCGAGCCCGACCTCGTGCTCTGCACCGGCGACCTCACCGAGATGGGCTTCCGCCAGGACTACCTCGTGGCCAAGGAGTACATCGAGCGCATCGAGTGCCCGCAGCTCGTCGTCATCCCCGGCAACCACGACGCGCGCAACGTCGGCTACGTACACTTCGAGGAGCTCATCGGCCCGCGCTGGCAGACGCTGCAGGCGGGCGACGTGACCATCGTCGCCGTCGACTCCACCGAGCCGGACCTCGACCACGGCCAGATCGGCCGCGCGCGCTACGAGTGGCTCAAGGAGAAGTTCGCGGCGCCGGCCGGCTTCCGCATCTTCATGCTGCACCACCACCTGCTGCCGGTGCCCGGCACCGGCCGCGAGCGCAACATCGTCTACGACGCCGGCGATCTCCTCGAGGTGCTGCAGGAGTGCGGCGTCAACATGGTGCTCGGCGGCCACAAGCACGTGCCCTACGCCTGGCGCCTCGAGCGCCTCTTCGTGATCAACGCCGGCACCTGCAGCTCGCTGCGCCTGCGCGGCAACACCAAGGCCTGCTACAACATCGTGCGCATCGACGGCGACCACGTGGAGGTGGTGCGCAAGTACCCCTTCCACGGCACGGAGACGCTGATCGACTTCGTGCCGTCCACGGCGTCGTTCGAGAAGTACATCCGTCCCGTCCCGGGGGAGGACCGGCGATAGCTCCCAGGCTGCCGCGTGCCGTCGTGGTGATCGACGGCGAGCACTACCCGCCCGTGGTCGCGGCCGCGCTCGTAGAGTTGCGGCGCCGCTACGAGGTCGTCGGCGGGCTGTTCGCCGGCGGCCGCGAGAAGCTGCGCGGCGGCGCGGCCGCCGCGCCCGGGCGCTCGCGCCGCTGGTGCGCGTCCAGCCAGCGCACGAGGCCGTCGGGCATGGGCGGCGGCTGGACCTCCTTGAGGTCGACAACCCACTCCTTCCCCGCGGACGGGTACACGGCCAGGATGCCGCCCGTGCCGGTGCTCGCCCGCGTCTTGACGTCGACCGGCACCTCGACGCCGTCCACCGTCAGGCAGCGCGCCTTGTCCCACACGCCCAGCGCGTCCAGCTCCGGCGTGCGCCGGAACAAGACGTGCCAGCCCTTGGCCGTGCGCGCGCGCGGCGCGTCGGGCGCGCCGAGCGCGGGGAACTGGCGCAGCATGGTGTCGTAGCTCGCCTCCGTGTCGAAGTCGAGCACGATCATGCTCCGGAGGCAGAGGGCCAGCCCGACGCGCGAGTCGGCCGGCTCGCCGCGGAAGAAGCGCCGCGCGCACTCGGCGTCCCACCCCTGCTTGTGGCGCACGCACGGCGTCTTCGACAACGGACCGTCCACCGTCTTGGTGGGAATCACCACGTCGTCCAGCCCCCATCGGTCCAGCGCGTCCTGCAGCGCGAGCGCCTCGTCCCTCACGCGCGCGCGCGCGCGCAGCCACGCCGTCGCCGTCGCCACGCTCGCCGCCGCTGCGAGGAGGCGAGCCAGCATCTGCAGGCTGCTCGCTGTCAGATTCCATCCTAGGAAGGGCACGGTCGCCACCACCTGCTGGATCTCGGCGCGCATTTTTTTTGGGGGGGGGGCACAAAGCGGCCCTGCGAGTACCAAACACAAGAGGCGACCGGCAGACGCACATAAAGGCAGGACATAATGAATGTCGTCGCTGTGACTCTATTCTACTCCCACAGGCCCGCGGGCTCCTCGGGCTCCGCGGGCTCCGAGGCCTCCTCGGGCTCCTCGGGCTCCGCGGGCTCCGCGGGCTTCGAGGCGAGAACGTCGTCCACCATTTTGCGGTACTTCTCGTTCCAGAAGGCCGGCGGGCGGCCCGGGCTGCTCTCCGACGGGTTGTTGTAGTACCTGAGCGCCTTGTTGCGCAGCCGCTCGCGGCTGAGCTTGGCCGCGCGTCTGTTGTCCTGCTCGTCCATCTTCTCAATCTCCTGAAACACGGGTATCAGGTCCGCCGGCGGCATCTCGCTGAAAAGCGCCAGGCTGCCGCCCTCGTCCTCGTTGTTGTCCGGAGTGCTCGCCGGCGCGAGGGCGGCGACTTCAGCCGCGCGGCGCGACTTCTTGCGCTTCGGAGCCGCCTCGGCGCTGGCTTCCGCGGCGGCGCGCCGCTTCGCGGCGGGGCGAGGCTGCCGGGCGCCGGCGCGCGCCGCCCCGTACGCCTGCAGCATGCTGAGCGCGAGGTTGAGGCCGCTGATCGTCTCGCGCACCGCGGATATGTATTCGTCGCCCATTCTGGCACTTTGCGCACACCTGCAGCGGCAGCCGCCGGCGCC
>CAIWHY010000069.1 GCA_903912585.1 uncultured Thermoleophilia bacterium
CGTCGTCGTCCAGACGGCCAGCGAGACGGGAGTGCCGGTCGCGCCGGTCACCAGTGCGGCCGCCTCGGGCGCAAGCGGGAAGCGCACGTAGACGGAGTCCTCGGTGACGTCCTTGTAGCCCTGCGCCACCTCGTGGCTGCTGATCGCCGTGCCGCAGCGCGGGCAGTACGGCACGACCTTGAAGCCCTGGTAGAGCAGGTCCTTGTCCCAGATCTGGCGCAGGAGCCACCAGACGGTCTCGATGTACTCGTTGGTGTACGTGTAGTAGGCATCCTCGAGGTCGACCCAGAAGCCGATGCGCTCGGTGAAGCGCTCCCACTCCTCGAGGTAGGCGGTGACGCTCTCGCGGCAGAGCTTGTTGAACTCGGCGACGCCGTACTGCTCGATCTGGCCCTTGCCGTCGATGCCGAGGCGGCGCTCCACCTCGAGCTCGACCGGGAGGCCGTGCGTGTCCCAGCCGGCCTTGCGCGGCACGCGGTAGCCGCGCATCGTCTTGTAGCGTGGGAAGAGGTCCTTGAAGATGCGCGAGATCACGTGGTGCGCGCCCGGCCGGCCGTTGGCCGTGGGCGGACCTTCGTAGAAGACGTACACAGGCGCGTCGTCCCGCCCCGCGAGGCTCTTCTCGAAGATGCTGTTCTCTTTCCAGAAGGCGAGGATGCGGGCGTCCAGCGCAGGCAGGTCGACACGCGCCGAGACATCGCGGAACAGGGGTTGCTTGTCGCTCACGTGTCTCGCTTTCGTCGGGCTGCGGCCGGAACGCCGATTTTATCAGACACGGCCGCCCGGCTACGCCGCCGGCCCGGCCGATCCACTCACACGGCGATCAACTGGTCCCGCACGAAGTGGAGCCGGATCATTCGGGGCCGCTGTGCCTCGTCCTCGAAATGGCAGCGCTCCGCATCCCGCACTTCCGACTGTAGGGCGTCCAGATCGTCCGCCTCTGTGAGGATGGACGCCCCGAGCGCACGCGCCGAACAGCCACCCTCCGGCGCCTCCTCGACTACGAAGATGATCTCGTCCAGGTCGTGACCTCGGATGTGGGATGGCGAGCAGAGCCATTCCGCCCCCGAGCGTCCGCTGCTCATCCCCCGATCGGCAGCGGCCTGATGCGGATCCTGGCCTGCTCGATGACCACGACGCTTCCCGTCTCCAGATCGCTTGCGAAATCCCCCAGATTGTCCATCAAGAGCGCAAGCTGGGCGTCCGGGCGCCGATCGGCACCGCGCCTGAAGAGGACGAGCGACGGCTTGTGCTCACCCCGCAAGGCCAGAATGGTTCCGAAATCGGAGTCTGCAGACACCAGGATCCGGTCTTCCCGCGCCGCAAGCTCAAACACCTGGTGGTCGGACGCAGATTACATGCCGAGGTCTCGAACGTGGACAGCATCGTGTTGGGCCGCACGCAGGCCGGCTGCAACGCGGGACGAGATGGCGTTGTCAATGAGAAACCTCAGGACGCTGCCCTGATCGGGATCTCCCGCTCTCGGACGCTTTCTGCCGCGTAGTGAAGAGCCTGCTCGATGTCCTCCGGCTGCAAGTCCGGGAAGGCGTCGATGATGTCGAAGGGCACCATGCCATCAGCGACCATGTCGACGACAGTGGCCACCGGGATGCGAAGACCCCTTATGCACGGGAGTCCGCCCATCTGGTCGAAATCCGTGGTGATGCGATCGAACCTCATGGCTTCCTCGCCTCCATGGCAGTCGTCTGTCCCTGGCGGGAACGCGTCGTCTCCACTCTAGCACCCGTCAAGGACGCTGTGGCGGAAGCTGAGAGTGCGTCCCGCGCGAGACCCGGCCGGCGAGCCAGGCTCGTGTACACTGGGTGCATGCCCTCGCATGACGCGCCATCGCACGCGCCGGCGGACGCAGCGTCCCCGGCGCGTTTCCTCGCCCTCCTCGACTACGACGGCACGATGACGACGCACGAGTGCAACGAGATCGTCCTGCAGCGCTTCGTCGGGGACGCGTGGAAGCCGCTCGAAGCCGAGTCCAAGGCCGACCGCATGAGCCACGCGGAGTGCTTCGACCGCCAGGTGCAGATGATCCCGGCGCCGCGGACGCAGTTCGTCGGCGCCCTCGTGGAGGCGGCCGAGCCCTCACCGGGGCTCGCGGAGTTCCTCGCCGAGCTCGCCCGGCGGGCGGGGCGGGCGGCGGTCGTGAGCGCCGGCATCCGCGAGGCGATCGCGGCGTTCTGGACGCGCGAGGACCTGCCGCCGATCGACATCTACGCGAGCGAGCTCATCGGCGAAGGCCCGGACGCCGGGCCGCCGTACCATCTCGAGTTCAGCCCGGCGCTCGGCGACTGCCCGCGCTGCGGCCCGAAGAGTTGCAAGGCGGCGATCCTGCGCGCCCTGCGCCGCCCCGGCGACGTCGTGCTCGTCTTCGGCGACGGCGCCAGCGACCTCTGCCCGGCGCGCGAGGCCGACCTGACGTTCGCGCGCGGCCACCTCGCGGAGCGCTGCGCCGCGGAGGGCCTCGAGTGGCGCCCGCTGCCCGACTTCACACGCGTCTGGGCGGACGTCGACGAGTGGCTGGCGCAGCGGGCGGCCTCGGGCCACTGACGCGCCGGCCGGCCGCGCCGATCCGGCGAGCTGCGCTGATCCGGCGGGCCCTGCGCGAAGTCACGCGCCGCGCACGCCCGGCATCGCCGGCCGCGGGTTTCTGGGGCGTGGCCCATCACGTATCATGGCCTACGGTCACGCGGCCGCGGATCCTCTGCGGCGGCCCGGCGCGGCCGTTCTGACCCTCGCACCGGAGCGACTCGTGGACGACGGCCTCAAGCGCAGCCTCAGGCAGTTCGTGAAGTTCTGCTTCGTCGGCGGCAGCGGCGTGGTCGTCAATCTCATCGTCTTCAACCTCACGCTGCTCGCCTGGCACGCCGCCACCGGCTCGACGCCGACGACGGCCAAGTACCTCGGCAACCTGCTCGGGTTCGTCGTCTCCGTGCTCACCAACTACTACCTCAACCGCCGCTGGACCTTCCGCTCGAGCGGCGCCGTGAAGACCGAGTTGCCCAAGTTCTTCGCGGTCAGCGTCGTCGCCTACCTCATCAACCTCGGCATCTTCACGATCTGCCTCAGCGTGCTCCACCTCGGTGCCAACCCGAGCCAGGTCATCGCCATCGCCTGCGTGATGCCGCTCAACTTCGTGCTCAACAAACTCTGGAGCTTCAAGGGCGCATGAACGCGGCCCCCGACACGAGCCGATGAGCGCCGTCCCCGCCACCTCCCCCACCTCCGGAGTGCCCCACAAGGTCAATCCCTTCGTCGCCGTGTTCGTGAGCCTCGCGCTCACGACCCTGGTCCTGCTGGTGCTGTTCCCGAACCTCTGGTACGAGATGCACGCCATCAGCGACATCCCTACGTATCAGGGCTACGCTCAGCGCCTCGCGCAAGGCGACCGCCCGTTCACCGAGTCGTTCAAGGTCGAGTACCCGCCGCTCGCCATCCCGCTGTTCCGCCTTCCCGGCCACGTGGACCACAACAAGCAGTACCGGCACTGGTTCAGCGTGATGATGGGCGTGATCACGCTGCTTACCGCCGCCGTGACCACCCTGGCTGCCTGCCGGTTCTGGCCGCGCGGCGGGCGCGCCTACGTCGCCGGGGTGCTGTTCGCGGTGTCGGTCGCCTTCACCGGGGCGATCATCATCAACCGCTACGACGCCGCCGTGGCGCTGCTGATCGCCGGCTTCCTGCTCTGCCTCGCGAACCGCTGGTACACGGCCGCCGCCTTCGTCCTCGGCATGGGCTTCGCGCTCAAGTTCACGCCGGCGGCGATGCTGCCGCTGGTGCTCGTGCTGGTCGGCCCGCCGCGCCGCTGGGCGTGGCCGGTCGTCGCGTTCTGCGCCGCAGCCGCGGCGCCGTTCCTCCCGTACCTGTTCTCGTCGCCGCGCGGCCTGTGGTACGTGTTCCACTACTACCTGGCGCGCCCGCTCCAGGTGGAGAGCGTGCTGGGCACGCCGCTGCTCATCGGCCAACTGCTTCACATCCACCCGATCTCGTGGGCGAGCAACTACGGGTCGCAGCAGCTCGTCGGGCCGGGCGCCTCGCTGCTCTCCAACGCGTCCGGCGCCCTGATGCTGCTCGGGCTCGCCGGCGTCTACGTGCTCGTCTGGCGCCGGCGCGCGCGCCTGCGCGCCTCCACGCCGGACCAGGCGATCGCCGTCCTCGCACTGATACTCGCGCTCATGACCTTCGGCAAGGTCCTCTCGCCGCAGTACTTCATCTGGACCTTGCCCGCCTGGGCACTGGTGGCCGCCCGCGACCGCATCCTCGCGGTGGTCGGCGGCCTCACGCTGATCTTCACGCAGATCGAGTTCCCCAAGCTCTACTGGCCGTTCCTCGACTGGATGACGATGCCGCTCCTGGTCGTGATCGCGCGCAACCTGCTGCTGGTGGCGTTCTTCGCGCTCGCCGCTTGGAGGCTTTGGGGGCTGCCGGAGGCGGGGGCCGGCGAGGAGGCGGCCGCCGAGGGGTCTGCGGCCGGCGCGACGCGCGCCGCGGAGAACGAGCCGCAGGTGGTTGCGGCTGGCGACGAGAGCGGCTGAGCGCGGCGCGATTCGTTCTGCTTGGGAAGCGGCGTAGCCCGCCGTGAGGACCATGACTCATGACAGTTCCCTGCAGCCAGCAGCGCTGCGGCCTCGAACTTCAGGCCTTCGCTTTGAGCAGCGACGAGATGCGGCGCATCCTGCCTGAGGCGCTACTGGCGACCCCAGACCGTGCGCCGCACATAGTCCGTGTAGCTGACGATAAGCCGCACGACCTTCTCGGAGACGTGCGGCGCCGCGTAGTCGGCCACCAGGCCCAGGAGGCGGTCCTCTCCGCGCGGCTGGGTGTCGAGTATGCCCAAGGCCTCCGTGACGCGCGGCCAGGCGAACCCAGTCAGCATCACCGAAGCCTCTTCCATCGCCTCTGGCCGCTCATGAGTCTGGCGGATGTTGAGCGCCCGCAGATTGAGGATCGAGGCTTCCTCGCTGATCGTGCCCGAGTCCGACAGGACCGCCCGCGAGTTCATCTCGAGGTGCACGTAGTCGGAGAAGCGGAAAGGCTTGAACACGAGCACCTCGGGCGAAAGAGTCGCACCACTCTCCTCCAGCCGCGCTCGTGTGCGCGGGTGAGTGGAGAGGACCACCGGCTGCCCGTACTCGCCAGCCAGCTTCTGCAGCAACTCCACGAGGAGCCCGAACTGCCGCTCGTCGTCGATGTTCTCCTCGCGGTGGGCGCTCACCAAGAAGTAGCCGCCGGCCTCCAGCTCGAGGTCCGCGAGGATCGTCGAGGCCTCGATGCGAGGACGGTAGTGGCACAGCACTTCGTACATAGGACTTCCGGTCTTGATCACGCGATCCGCCGGAAGTCCCTCGGCCAGCAGGTACTGCCGCGAGATATCGCTGTACGGAAGGTTGATGTCGGCGATGTGGTCCACGATGCGGCGGTTGATCTCTTCCGGCACGCGCTCGTCAAAGCATCGGTTGCCGGCCTCCATGTGGAACACCGGGATGCGGAGACGCTTGGCGGAAATCGCGGCTAGGCAGCTGTTGGTGTCGCCGAGGATCAGCACGGCGTCTGGCTCCACCTCGCGCAAGACACGGTCGGCGCGGGCGATCACGTTGCCGATGGTCTCAGCGGCAGTGGCACCGGCCGCCTCCAGGTACCTGTCGGGCGGCCGCAGTTCAAGGTCCTCGAAGAACATCTCGCTGAGCTCGTAGTCGTAGTTCTGGCCGGTGTGCACCAGCACGTGTTCCAAGTGCTCATCGAGGGCGGAGATCACGCGCGATAGGCGAATGATCTCCGGCCGAGTACCAAGGATCGTGGCGACCTTCAAGACTCCTCCCCCCTCAACAGGACCTGTTCATAGTAGGTATCTGGCCGCTCCTGGTCGAACACCTCGCTGGCCCAGAACAGGGTGATCATCTCCGCCTGCCCCACATTCTCGATGCTGTGCACAGTGCCGGGCGGAATGATCACGGCCTCGAGCGTGGAACCGCTGACTGGGTATTCGCGCACGTCGCCGTCGCCGAGGAGACGCAGCCGCACGATCCCATCACCCTCGATGACCATGAACCGCTCCACCTTCGTGTCGTGGTAGTGGTTGCCGCGTGTGACGCCCGGGTGCGTGCGCGACACGAAGACCTGGCCGGCGTGTGGCTCGCGCACCAACTCCGCCAAGCGGCCGCGCTCGTCGACGCGCACGTCAAAGTGGAAGGAGAGCTCCTGGGGCTCGAGATACGAGAGGTAGGTGGAGAACAGCGCCCGGGCGAATCGCCCGGACAAATCTGGCAGATCGGGCGAGCGCTGCGCTGCACGGAACGCTTGCACCTGCGCTGCCAGCTCGCCAACGGTCACTTCCGTGACCGGGGTCACCGTGCGATGCTCCACGCCTCGAGGCGGCTCTTCAAGCACTTGGAGGAACGCGTTGACCACGTCATCCACATGGACGAGCTTCATGGCCGCGTCCGGGTCGTCCACGCGGATGGGCAGCCCGTGCGCAATGTTGTGGCAGAAAGTAGCCACGACCGAGTTGTAGCTCGGCCTTCCCCACTTGCCGAACACGTTGGGCAGGCGGAATACGACCACGCGAGCGCCCCCGTCGCGCGACCATGCCGCCAGCACACCCTCGGCTGCCAGCTTGCTCGACCCATAGGCGTTGCTTTGCTCTGCCTGGACGGACGAGGCGAAGACCACGACGGGTCGGGCGGCGACCTCATCCATGAGCCGGCACAGCTCGGCCGTGAACCCCGCGTTTCCCGACTGGAACTCGGCCGGGTCTTGCGGACGGTTGACGCCGGCCAGATGGTAGACCACGTCGGCGCCCGGCAGGGCCATCCGGAGCGACTCCACAGGGTCGTCGAGGTCGAATCCGGTCGGCTCCACATCGTCACGGCGATGCAGCGCAACCATCAGATTGCGGCCGATGAAGC
>CAIWHY010000070.1 GCA_903912585.1 uncultured Thermoleophilia bacterium
CCGGCCGGCGTGTGCGCAGCCGGCCGGGCGAGAGGGGCCTGTGAAGGAGTACCGTTCCTACAGCTTCTGGCTCGACGATGTGCCCGAGCCGCTCGAGCCACGCGCGCCGCTGCCCGGACCGCTCGACGTCGACGTGGCCATCGACGGCGCCGGCTTCACCGGCCTGTGGACCGCGTACTACCTCGCCAAGGCCGACCCACATGTGCGCGTCGCCGTCATCGAGAAGGAGGTCGCCGGGTTCGGCGCCTCGGGCCGCAACGGCGGCTGGTGCTCGCCTTTCAACGCGGAGCTCGACAGCGGCGCGCTGCTCAAGAGGGCCGGCCGCGAGCCCGCTCGGGCGGCGGCGCTGGCGCTCATCGACACGGTCGACGAGGTGGGCCGCGCCGCCGCCGCCGAAGGCATCGATGCGGCGTACCACAAGGGCGGCTACCTCGGCGTGGTGACGACGCCGCCGCAGGAACCGCGGCTTCGCGCCACGATGGCTCAGATGCGCGCGCTCGGCCTCGGCGAGGAGCACTACGCCTGGCTCGGCGGCGAGGAGGTGCGCGCGCGCATCCGCCTCAGTCGGTGCCTCGGCGGGATCAGCAGCCCGGACTGCGCCAGCGTCCACCCCGGCCGCCTGGCGCGTGGCCTGGCCGCGACGGTCGAGGGGGCGGGCGTCACCATCTACGAGCGAACGCCCGCCCTGGCGATCCGCTCGCAAGCGGTGGAGACGCCGGCCGGCGTCGTCAAAGCCGGCGTCGTCGTGCGCGCCACCGAGGGCTACACCGCGAGCCTGCGCGGAGCGGCCCGCGAGATCGCGCCGATCTACACGTTCGTGATCGCCACGGAGCCGCTGGCGGCGTCCTTCTGGGAGGAGGCCGGGTGGGGCGGCCGCGAGACGTTCCTCGACGGCCGCCGCGCGATCTTCTACGCGCTGCGCACGCGCGACGACCGCATCGTCATCGGCGGCTTGCGCTACCCGTACCACTTCCGCTCCGGGATCGCCGACCGCTTCGATCGTGACGAGCGCTGCTTCGCCGGCCTCCGGGCACTCCTCGCCGACCTCCTGCCCGGCGCCGCCGGCGCCGCGGTCACCCACAGGTGGGGCGGGGTCGTGGGCGTGCCGCGCGACTTCGTCACCGGCATCGGCTTCGACCGCGCCGGTGGCTTCGCCTGGGCCGGCGGCTACGTCGGCGACGGCGTGGCGACCAGCAATCTCGCCGGGCGGACGCTGCGCGACCTGATCCTCGAGCGGCCCAGCGAGTTGACGCGCCTGCCTTGGGTGGGGCACCGGTCACGCGCATGGGAGCCCGAGCCGCTGCGCTGGATCGCGGGGCGGGCGGCCGACGGCCTCATGTCTCTCGCCGACCGGCGCGAGGCGCGCACCGGCAGGCCGGCGCGCCTCAGCGGGACGCTCGCCGACCTTCTCGGCGGCTGAGGACGCGTGGCCTCCGACCCGCGTCCGGAGGCCGCCCGGCTCAGCCTCCGGGTGAAGCTCGGCTATGGCGGAGCCGAAGGCGCCGGCAGCCTCCTCTGGACCGTCTACTACACCTTCTTCCTCTTCTTCCTCACCGACGTCGTCAAGATGCGCGCCGGCGCCGCCGGCTTCATCGTCCTGGTCGGGTCGCTGTGGCAGGCGCTGTTCACGCCGGTGATGGGGATCGTCTCCGACGCGCGGCGCTGGAAGTGGGGTCGCCGCCGCCCGTTCCTGCTCGCCAGCGCGGTGCCCTACGCGATCGTCGCCTGGCTGCTGTTCACGGATCTGCGCCTCACGCCCGTCTGGACCTTCGTCTACTTCCTCGTCGTGAC
>CAIWHY010000071.1 GCA_903912585.1 uncultured Thermoleophilia bacterium
CGCGACCGCGCGCTGCGCCGGCGGCGTCGATGGCGCGCGGCCTCATGTGCGGCGTCATGCGTGGTGCCGAATCCGGCACCAGATCCGGCACCAGATCCGGCACTGGATTCGGCACCGGGCCGAACTGCGAGAAGGTGAGCGCGCGATGGACTTGTGAACCGGGGCGCCTTGCGGATGAAAGCCCGTGCGAGCCGGGAGGCGGGGCGAGCGGCGAGCCGGGAGACGCTAGCCGGCCGCCTCGGTCGGTGCCGCACCCGCGGAAGGGGCGCGGCCGTGGGAGTCGTCGCGGCACGGCGCCTCGCGGCGCGACGTCTCGCGGCGCGGAACGGCGTGCTTGACCATCTCCACCTCGAGCCCGCCATCGCAGCGCAGCCGCAGTTCATCCATGATGCGGGAGATGATGAAGAGGCCGCGGCCTTGGCTGGAGAGCGGGTCGGGGACGGCCTTGGGATCGAAGCTCGCGGTGTCGAACCCGCGGCCGCGGTCGCGGACCCGGCAGACGAGCTCGTCGTCGTCAAAGCGCAGCGCTACCTGCATCGCCTCGCGGGCGCCGCTGTGGCGGATCACGTTGGCGCACGCCTCTTCAAGGCACAGCACGACGTCGGCCACCACGCGGGCGTCGGGGCAGTGGCGGCAGAGGTAGTCGCGCAGGCGCTCGCGCGCTTCGGTCAGGCGGGAGGGTTCGGGGGCCAGTTCGAAGCCCAAGGCGGGCGCGGCGGTGTGCTGCTCCGATGTTGCTTCTGGCGCCAGGTCCGTGCTCCGCGTGTGACTAGGTCTCCGAACAGGCCTGGGCCCAGCAGACCAGTGACGAGTATGGGCGCGCCGGCGGTCTGAAGCAAGCTCGAAGTCCGCCGCGGCTCACGTCTCGTCGGGAGCCGGCGGTCGCTCACGCGGCCGTCGCGTCGTCCGCGGCCGTCGCGTCGTCGTCGCCCGTCTCGCCGCAACGCACCGCGTAGGCCTCCGGTCGCAGCGAGAACAGCATCCGGCAACGCTCGGAGCAGAACAGGTACGTGCGTCCTTCGTACTCGTCGCGCAGAAGCGCGGATGTCTCGTTGATGTGCCGGCCGCAGACCGGGTCTCTCAGCTCGGGGTCGAGGATCTCTCGTTTAGACACGATCACAGCTCCAGTCACGCGCGCTCCGCCGTGGGCCGCGTTCGGCCCGGAGCCTCTACCTTGGGGCGTGCGTGTGAAGCCGGCGTGAACTGCGCGTTGGGGGGTGTGAAGGCGAGCGGCTGGCCCGGCTCGGCGAGGGCGCGCGTCTCGGAGTAGCCGGCCCGGGTCGATTCGCTAAAGGTCGCTCTGAGAACGTCCGATATTCCGTGCGTACAAACGCACCAAAGCGACTATGGGAGGCCCCCGCTCATGAGAGTCCGCACCGCGTCCGTCTTCGTCCTCCTGGCGCTCGCCGCCACAGCGGTCCTCGCCGCCGCCACCACCGCGAGCGCCACGCCTTCGCGCAACAACGACTGCACCGGCTGCCACAGCGGCGCGCCCTCGGGCACGGTCACCGCCGTCCCGAGCACGCCGACGCCGGCGGCCGGCGCCGCCTACTCGGTCGTCGTCTCCATCGGTCTGACCTCCAGCGGCAACACCGGCTATCACGTCGCCCAGACCGACGTGAGCGGAGCGAGCACCACGTGGATGGCGGTCTCCGCCGGCGGACCCGGGTACTCGCAAACATCGTGGACCGCGCCCTTGACGGCCCCGGCCACGCCCGGCACCTACTACTACAAGGTGTGGTGCGTGAAGGGCCCGAACGACTCCACCGGCCAAGCCAAGGCTGCGACCTACAGCATCACTGTGCCGGGGGCTCCGCCGGCGCCTGCCGCCAGCCTCACGAGCATCACCCCCGGCCACGCCTCTGCCGCCTCCGGCGTCGTCATCGCCGGCACCGGCCTCGGCACGTCGGGCACGGTGCGGTTCGGCACCACGGTGGCTGCGACCACCGCCTGGAGCGCGACGTCCATCACCGCGACCGTGCCTGCGAGTCTCGCGGCCGGCGCGACCAGCGTGAGCGTGACGCCGGCCGGCGGCGTGGCCTCCAACGGCCTCGCCTTCACGGTCGACGCGCCGTCTCTCGCCGTCGATACCGTCGCGCCGACGACGAGCGCGAGCGGCGCCGGCGCCGGCGCCTGCTACAGGCGACTCGTGACCATCAGCCTCAGCGCCACCGACAACGCCGGCGGCACGGGTGTGGCCTCGATCACGTACGCGGTCGACGGCGGGACGCCGGTCACCGTCCCCGGCGCTGGTGTCTCGGTGCAGGTCGGCCCGCCCGACGGCGTGCACACGCTCAGCTTCTACGCCACGGACGCCGCCGGCAATGCGGAGACCGCGCATCACCTGAGGTTCATCGTCGACACCTCGCGGCCGGCGACCGTCGCCCCGCGCGTCATCAAGATCAAGCGTCTGCAGGCCGCGTCGCTCCGTTACGAGGTCCGCGACGCGGCCTTCGCCGGCAACACGGCGCAGGTCGGCATCGTCGTCAAGGACCGGCGTGGCAGGGTCGTGCTGAGGCTGCGGCTCGGCGCCCAGCCGGTCAACACGGCACTTACGGCGAAGTTCTCGTGCCGCCTGCCCCGCGGGACCTACCGGTTGCTCTTGAGCGCGACGGATCTGGCCGGCAACACGCAGGCCGGCGTCGCGACGCAGAAGCTGGTCGTGCGCTAGGCGGCCCGATGCGCCGGCGCGACGCCTTGCTCGGGCGGTAGCGTCGCTCACCGCCGGTGCCCGCCGCAAGACGCCTGCCGTCAGGCCTGCCTCAGGCCGCGCCCGCGCGGTAGAATCGCCGGGCCCGGGGATGTCCGGGTCCGGGCGACGCCGGGGGCCGGTCGCGCCGGGCTGAGACCTCACGAGGACGACATGACCGACGAAGAGACACTCGACCCGCACGACTGGGCGGCGCTGCGCGCCCTCGGTCACCGCGCGCTGGACGACGCGATGGACTACATGGAATCGCTGCGCGACCGCCCCGCGTGGGAGCACGCGCCGGCGCACGTCAAGGCGCGCTTCGACGGGCCGCTTCCTGCGGGCCCGCAGCAGGTCGAGGACATCTACCGCGAGTACGTGGAGTACGTGCTGCCGTACCAGCTCGGCAACAGTCACCCGCGCTTCTGGGGCTGGGTGCTGGGCAGCGGCACGCCGATGGGGGTGATCGCCGAGATGCTGGCGGCGGCGACCGATTCGGTGAGCGGCATCTACTCCTTCGTCAGCAACAACTACGTCGAGCTGCAGGTGCTGGACTGGTGCAAGGAGATGCTCGGCTACCCGCCGGGCGCCGGCGGCCTGCTGACCAGCGGATGCTCGGCCTCGAACCTGATCGCCCTCGCCGTGGCGCGCAACGCGGGGGCCGGGTTCGACGTGCGTGGGGACGGGCTTGCCGGCGCGCTCGCGGGCACGGGCGGCGCGCCCCGGCGCCTCACCGTCTACTGCTCGGCCGAGGCGCACTCGTCGCTCACGAAGGCCGTCGAGCTCCTGGGGATGGGCACGCGCTCGCTGCGTCGCGTGCCCACCGACGACCTCCTGCGCATCGACTTGACGGCCCTCGCCGGGATGGTCGCGCGCGACCGCGACGACGGCATGCTCCCCATCTGCGTCGTCGGGGTCGCTGGCACCACCAATACGGGGTCGATCGACGACCTGCCGGCCCTCGCAGACTTCTGCGAGCGCGAGGGCCTGTGGTTCCACGTGGACGGCGCCTTCGGCGCCTGGGCCGCCATCGCTCCCGCCTCGCGGCACCTGGTCGCCGGGATGGAGCGCGCCGATTCGCTCGCCTTCGACCTGCACAAGTGGATGAACCTCACGTACCCCGTCGGCTGTGTGCTGGTCCGGGACGCGGAGGCGCAGCTGCGGACCTTCTCGCTTACCCCGTCGTACCTCGCCCACGGCGAGGGCGAGCGCGGGCTCACCGGAGTGGACGTGCCCTGGCTCTCGGACTACGGGTTCGAGCTCTCGCGCGGCTTCCACGCGCTCAAGGCGTGGATGGCGCTCAAAGAGCACGGCGCCGACAAGTTCGGGCGCGTGATCCAGCAGAACATCGACCAGGCGAGGTACCTCGCCGGCCTGGTCGAGGCCACCCCCGAGCTCGAGCTGGCCCTGCCGGTGGCGCTCAACATCGTCTGCTTCCGCTACGTGCCGCAGGCCGGCGGCGCCGCCGCGACGGCCGACGCCGCGCCGGACGCCCCCGCGCCGGACGCCCCCACGGTCGACGATGCCGCGGCTAGGGACGCAGCGCTGGACCAGCTCAACAAGGACATCGAGCTCGAGCTGCAGGAGCGCGGCATCGCCGTGCCGTCCGTCTCGACCATCGGCGGGCGCAAATACCTGCACGTGGCGGTCGCCAACCACCGCAGCCGCTACGAGGACTTCGACCTGCTCGTGCGCGAGGTCGTGCGGCTGGGCGGGGAGCTCACGCGGGTCTGACGCGGGAGGAGGCTCGCCTCCATCCGTGGCTTCAGCAAGCCGCTCACCGGTAGGCGTCCTTGCGGTGACGCACGTGGACGACGGTCACCACCCGCGCCGCGTCGTCCGCTTGGTAGATCACGCGATAGACGCCGACCCGCAGGCGGTAGGTGTGCTCCCCGCCGACCACTTGTCGCACTCCTGTAGGACGCGGAGTCAAGCGAAGTTCGGCGATGCGCTCGAGGCAGCGACTTCGGGACTTGGAAGGGAGGCGGCGGAGGTCCCTTTCCACCGAGGCTTTGAACGGGAGGCTATACGGCTCCACCGCCGGCGAGCCGGCGCCTCAGCTCTGCTTCATCGATCGTCTCGTCGTTGCGCCGCTCGGCGACGACGGCGAGATCGTGGAGGTCTTCGAGCAGCTGCTCGTACTCGGAGATGGGCAGGACCACGGCCGTTCGCCTGCCCTGGGCGTCTGTCTGGTACGTTGTGCGGCGCGGATCCATCTGGAGCGTCCTCCCTGCGGCCAGTGTGGCACCGGCGGAACGCGTCACCTGGTCATGTGCGCTCACTCCTTCTCACCTCCCAAGGGGGCTATGGGCGCCGCTGACCCGCGTGGGGCGGATGACGAGAGTGCGGCGTGGGTCCCGATCCGGGAGTCCAGCAGGTGACGGTTGAGGCTGCAGACCCTGCTGCCGGTGCAGGAGCGAGGGGCGGAATGGGCGCGGCTCCCACGCTGGTTGACGTTCCCGGTCCACCCTTGAAGCTTCGCGCGGCTACCCGGCACAATCGAGGCGGTGCTCACGGCGCCGCAAGTCTGGTTGTCACTTGACAACCTCACGGTCGCTGCCGATACTCAGAAGGAAGCCTCCTGCCACGACGGCGCCACCCCGACAGGAGCGTGGAGAATGCCCTCAGATACGCCGAGGACCACGGCTGGCGGGTCGAACTACTCAGCCCGCGCGCTCACGGGTGGGCCAAGCTGCTCTGCCCTCACAACGACCCTTAGTGCAGGTGCGGCGAGGTCTGTGTCACCGTGGTATGGGGGACACCTCGCAGCCCGGAGAACCACGCGCGGCAGCTTCGGCGAGTCGTCGACGGCTGCATCCGGCTGCACGAGGAGCCGGGAGACGCCGGGGAGTGAGCGATGAGTGAGTACGAGTTCGTTCTGACGTTCGCGCTGCCGGCACCGTCCGCCGACATGGACGACGTCGTGGAGCGGCTGGGAGCGGCGGGCTGTGACGATGCGACCGTCGGCGTCGGCAGGTGGGGGCGCCTCGCGCTCGCCTTCGTCCGCGAGGCGCAGACCGCCGGTATGGCCGTCTCGAGCGCTTTGGCCGACGTGCGCAGTGCCGTGCCCGACGCCCGGCTGGTCGAGGCACTACCGGACCTCGTCGGGCTCACCGACGTGGCCGCTCTTCTCAACGTCTCGCGCCAGAACGTGCGCAAGCTCATACTCGCCTGCGATGCGCCCGCACCCGTGCCGGTGCACGAGGGCAGGCCGACGATCTGGCGTCTCGCCACGGTGCTCGCCTGGCTCCGCGAGGAGAAGCAGTATCCGATCCCGCCGGAGCTCCTGGAGATCGCACGCGCGACCATGCAGGCGAACCTGGCAGTGCAGGCTCGTGACGTGGACGGCGTCGCACAACGCGAGCTGGCGGGCGCCTGACCGGCAGTCTCAGAGGATGCGGCGGAGCGCCTGCAACGCCGCGGACTCAGGAGCCGGCGCCCAGCACCTCCAGCGCCTTCGCCGTCACCCATCGGCTGGGCTCGCCCTTGGTCTCGATGTCGACGACGAAGCGGCCGTTGAAGGTGTTCTGGAGCCTCCATCGGCCCTGCGCGTCGGCCTTGCTCGCCACCAGCGCGAGCGCCTCGTCCATGCGCGGGTCGCGCACACCCAGCCGCGTGAGTATCCCCAGCAGCTCGAGCGCGTCGGTCTGGTACATGAGCGGGAAGCCGAAGCGGCGCCAGCCGGCCTTGGAGTCGCGCGCGAGGTCGTGGCTGCGGCGGTGGACGTGGTGCCGGAGAAAGTACTCGGCGCCGGCGGCCAGCGTGCGCCGGACATCAGGCGAGCGGCGCTCGGGCGGGATCGCCGCGAGTGCCTTGAGCGCTTTGGCCGCCCCCATGTGGCAGGTGTGGCGGCCCCAGCACATCTCCACGTGGTAGGGCCAGCCGGCGGGCGCCTCGCCCTCGCCGTCGTCGAAGCGCTGATAGGTGGTGATCCAGTCGACGGCCCGCTGCACGCGCGGGTCGCCGAGCATGCCGAGGCGGACGAGGCTGTAGACCATGTTGCCGGTGAGGCAGGGGATGACGGTGGCGTGCGTGCAGCCGCCGGGAGCGGCCGGCTTGTGGCCGAAGCCGCCGGAGGCGGCGTCCTGCCCGTCGCGGAGGACGGCTTCGCAGCCGCGGCGCAGGCGCTCGTCCTCGCCGTCCGCGCCGAGCTCGGCGAGGATGAGCAACGACCACACCGTGCCGGTGTACTTGGCGGTATAGAAGCGCCCCGGCGCGGACCAGCCGCCGTCGTCGCGCTGCGCCGCGAGGATGGCCGGCACGGCGCCCTCGGTCATGATCCGGCGCCCAGCCTCTGCGGCCGCGCCGCCGGCGCC
>CAIWHY010000072.1 GCA_903912585.1 uncultured Thermoleophilia bacterium
CGTCGCCGCCGCCCGGCCGGTGAAGCGCAGGCCGAGGTAGTCGACGGGCTCGAGGATCACGGACGTCTTCGCGTAGACCTCCTGCAGCCGCGCGCGAAGCAGGAGCGAATGGCCCGTGGGATCGGCGCCGCTCGGCGTCGGCGCACCGCCGGTGATGCGCACGAACGGCAGCACCTTGTGCGGCGCGAAGCCGCCGACGTTGACGGGTCCGCCGATAAGCTTGCTGGAGAGGTCGCGGGCGCGGGTGTCCGCCCAGAGGATGACGTCGCCCACCGGCTGCCCGTCGGCACCGACGGGTACGGATGAGCCCCACTGCCCGGTGATGGCGACCGCGTGCAACTCATCGCCCTCGGCGCCCGCTCCTTCGATGGCCTCGCGCGCCGCGTCGAGCAGCCCGGACCACCACTCGGTGGCGTCCTGGGTCGCGGTCCCGTCGAGGCCCACGCTGAGGCGTACGGGGCGCATCGCCACGCGCAGGACGGCGCCCTCGAGCGACACGACCGCGACCTTGGGCCCCCCGTTGCCGAGGTCGACGGCGAGGATCCAGCGTGCGCCCACCTCAGGCAGCCGGCGAGCCGGGGGCGACCTCGTGCATCGCGTCGAGGACGCTGACCATCACGGTCTTGACCATCATGTTGCCCTGCGGCGTGCCGCCGAAGCCGTACACGGCGCCGGACCTGGCCGGCTGCCCCTTGTGCTGCGTGGCGTAGACGACCGCGCCGCGCAGCGCCTCGAGGAACGAGTCGGCGAGGCCCGGCGCGGTGTTGGGGCGCGTGACGCAGAAGTGCAGCGCCGGCGGGAACTGCAGGGCGATCATGCGCCAGCCCTGAGCGATGAGCGCGTCGTTGACCAGGTAGATGTCGAGGTCGCCGGCGGGCTTGAACGCGATGAGGAACGTCGGGTCGCCGATGACCTCGAGCTCGGGGATGCCGTCGCGGATGCCGTCGCGGACGGCGACCGCCGTGCGCATGATGTCGGCGGCGGCGGCCAGGTAGCCGCTCTCGCCCGTGGCCACGAGCGACGCCCACGTGGAGGCGAGGATCCCGCCGCTGCGCGAGCCGGCGAGGCCCGGAGACAGGTAGAGACCGCCGGGCCAGTCCGGGAAGGCGAAGTACTGGTGCTTGCGCAGTTCCTTGTCGCGGTAGAGCAGCACGCTCGAGCCTTTTAGAGCGTAGCCGTACTTGTGCGTGTCGGCCGAGATCGAGGTGACGCCGGGCACGCGGAAGTCCCACAGCGGCACCTCGTAGCCGAGCCGCTCGACCCAGGGCAGCAGCCAGCCGCCGAGGCAGCCGTCGACGTGCATGCCGATGCCGCGCGAGTGCGCCAGCGCGGCGATCTCCGCGATGGGGTCGATGAGGCCGTGCGCGTAGTTGCCGGCGCTGCCGACCAGGGCGATCGTCTGGTCGTCGATCAGCGCCTCCATGGCGGCGACGTCGGCGAGGTAGGCGCCGGTGAGAGGCGCGTGGCGCATCTCGATGTTCATCCAGTGCGCGCCCTTGTCGAGCGCGTCGTGGGCCGTGACCGGCATGACGACGTTGGGAGCGGTCACGCCGCGCGTGGCGCGCGCGTACTCGCGGTAGGAGTAGAGCGCGGTGATGAGGCTCTCGGAGCCGCCGCCGGTGACGACGCCCACGCCGGTGCCGTGCAACAGGTCGGAGGTCATGGCGATGATCTCGCCCTCGAACTTGGTGGCGCTCGGGTACATGTCGCGCTGCAGCGCGTTGGCGTGCGAGTACAGGTCGAACACCTCGCCGAGGAAGTGGTAGTGCTCGTGGTCGCCGCAGTAGAGGCTCCCCGACACGGTGCCGCTGTCGCCTATGGCGTCCTCGGCGTGCGCCATGGCGGCGATCTCGGCGAGGAGCGCCGCGTGGTCCACGGGCTCCGCCGGCACGCGGCGATAGGCCTTCGTCGTCTTCCCGTAGGGATAGAGATCGCCGATGATCTGCGCGAGACCGTCGTCAGCCACGTGCCTCACCTCTCCTTGCTCGACAGGTATGTGTCGCGCGGGCTGCCCCGTTCGCACCCACGCACGAGTTGCGCCCATCGTAGACCAGCGGGAGGGTCGAATCCACGAACGGGCGGGGCGGGGGCCTTGCGCCCCGCCCCGCCCGTCACGATCACGACGCCCCGGCCGCTGCGGCCGGGGCGCGCCTGCGTCACTCCGGCGGCAGCTCTCCGTAGGTGAGCGAGACGTCCACGCCCACCGCCTTGCTGCGGCTCTTCCAGAGGAAGTACCAGGCGACGCCGAGCACCCAGGCCGTCACCAGGATCACGTTGCCGGCGAAGGTGAACTGCTTCGCCGCGGCGTTGAAGACGAAGTAGTAGAGCAGGATGCCGAGGTAGATGAGGTCGATCGAGGCCCCCCAGACCACCACCGGCAGGCCGAGGAACTTCCAGGTCTTGTAGGGCGACGACTCCCACACGCCTTTGGCCCGCTTCACATACGGGAACAGCAGCGCCGCGAGCGCCGTAGGGATGAACACCGAGGTCACCTGGAAGCCAGTGACGATGATGTTCTGCATCTGGTTGGTGAACAGCGTGTAGTAGAGGACCAGCAGGCCCTCGCCCATCACGAAGCAGACGATGTAGTTCTTGACGGGGCTCGCCCAGCGCGGGTTGATGTCCGTGAACCACTTGGGGCCCATGCGGTCCATGCCCCAGGCGAACAGGATGCGCGGGAAGGCGAGGTACGAGAGCGCGATCCACCAGACGGTGAACGCCACGTACGAGAACCCCATGTAGCCGGCCAGCACCTTGGTGTACCAGGCGCTGGTTCCGAGGGCGTACACGGCGAGGTCGACGAAGTTGGTGCCGTGCGGCATGTTGGCGACCGCCTGGATGCCGCCGTTGTTGTCGTTCCAGGCCGAGGCGTTGAGGAACGTGTAGCCCACGGTCTTGTTGAGCGCGAACGCGGCCCAGAGCATGAAGAAGCCCGGGACGAGCACGGCGAAGAGGTTGGCGAGGATGATGGTCTTGTCGGGGCGCTTGACCTCGCCGCCGATGAACGAGATCGAGTAGGCGTAGGCGAAGCACCAGGACATGGCGACCATGCAGCCGAAGGTCGCCTTCCAGTTCCAGGTGTGCGGCATGACCTGCCCGGCGGCGACCCCCACCTTGGCGATGAAGGCGCTGTAGGTGGCCGAGTGCGTCTCGGCCGCGGCCTTGTCCCACTGGGCGATGAAGTGGGCCTTGCTGGTCAAGGTCAGCACGATGCCGATGACGACCATGCCGCCGATGCCGAAGAACATCACGACCTTCTGCGTGGTGGCGAAGATCTTGATGCCGAAGACCACGAACATGAAGCCGATCACGTTGAAGCAGCTCGCCAGCAGGAAGGCGATCCACTGACTGCTGACCACCCAGTTGGCGGCGGCGCTCCAGCCGAGGTAGTTGAACGTGGTGGTGAGCCCTGGGTCGATCGCCAGCGGCGCCAGCACGTAGATCCACATCAGCCAGATCATGGCGTCGCCGAAGCTCTGGGCGATGCCGAAGATGGGATGGATGATGCGCGAGTTGTAGACGTACTCGCCGCCCGACCTCGGCATGGAGCCGCCGAGGACTCCCCAGACGATGGGGAAGCCGATGCCGGCGAGCACCAGCGAGATGAGGCAGGCGATGATCAGGTTGCCGCCGATGAACACGCCGAGACCGAACGTGATCGCGAACCAGATGCTCGGCGTGATGCCCTGGTTCATAAGGCCGACGGCGAACGCATCCGTCATCGACAAGCCGCGCACGAGGCCGCTCGCTTTGCGAGCAAAGGCTAGTTCTTCCGCCACGGATCCCCCCTTCCGGCGCCAACCGGGGTGCCGGCCGGCGCCACTCAAGCACTAGAGACATCAAGCGCTACAGTCTTTCCGCCGCTCGCACTCCCTTCCTCGGCGGCCCGAAGGCCTCGCGCCGCCGATGCGTGTCCTTGAGATCACCCGTCGTCGCGGAGGGCAGCCGTGCGCCACGCCGGACCCCTGCCTGTGACGCTCTCGGGCACGCCCCTCGTGGGGCATAGTACTCCGCACGGCCCGCCGGGGCCACACGCAGCCTGACGCCGTCGAGCATGATCGCCTGGTCGCCCTCCATGCCCGCCACGGGTCTTCATGTTCTCGTCCAGGCGCAAGAAGGTGCGGACGACGTCTTTGTCGTTCCACTTGTTGATCGTGTCCCAGTCGGCACGGACCCCGGTCTGGACCATTCTGGGGATCTCCTCGTTGCGGCGGCCAGGGGTGCGGCGGGTACGCCTAGGCGAGTGACGCGTCGGCGACCCCCTCGTCGGCATAGTACGGGTTGTTCCTGGCGACGCGGAACGGGTTGGTGGCGTAGGCGATGCGCAGGGCCTCGCCGAGGGCGGTGAAGGCCGACTCCCACACGTGGTGGGGGTTCTCGCCCTTGAGCAGGTCGAGGCGCACCGTGGCCGGCAGGCCCTGGGCGAACCCTTCGATGAAGGCGACGCAGTCGGGCGTCTGGAGGTCCTCGACGAGCTCGCTGCGCCCCCCGGGGCACTCGCCGGCGACCGAGACGAAGGCGTTCCTCCGTCCCTCCACGCTGACCATGGCCCTCGCCAGGGCCTCGTCGAGACAGGCCTCGGCAGATCCGAACGCGTTGATGCCCTCGGCGGCCATCTTGCGGTAGTACAAGTATTTGAGCGCCGCGCCGATGGTCTGCGCAGAGTCCTCCGCGATCGTGTGAGTGGAGCGCCAGCGGCCCACCGTGGCCGTACAGCCGATCGACATGCAGAGGCCCCAGGACAAGCTGGCGATCAGGTGGTCGAGGAAGCCGATGCCGGTGTCCGGAGCGAGGGAGGCGTCGTGCTCGGTGGAGATCTCGACCATGACGTCCACTTCCTGCATGCTCTTCTGGAGCCTGACGCGCTTGTCGCTCTGCTCGTGGAGTGTGAACAACTGCGCCATGTGCGCCCCTCTCCGGAGATACTCGCGGCCGGTCGCCGTCCGCCCATGCGAACGGCTGGTATACGAACGTATACTATGGGAGGGAGCGGCGCGTCAATCCGCGCCCGCCGCAGGTACTTGGTACTTGTCATACGACTAGGTAGGGTGGGTGACGATGGCTACGACGCTCGACAGCAGCTTTCTGCGGGCCCCGACAGCGCGCGGAGAGGCGATGCGCGCCCGGCTCGTCGAGGCGACCATCGCCTCCATAGCCCAGGACGGGCTCGCCGGCGCGTCGATCGAGAAGATCACGCGCCGCGCCGGCGTCTCGCGAGGGCTGGTGCGGCACTACTTCGGCGCCAAGAGCAACCTGCTCGCCGAGGCCTTCCAGAGGCTCGCCCAGGACTTCCGCGAGATGTTGGGTCTCGATCATCCGGACGCGCCGGAGAGCGACAGGGCCGCGGAGCTCAGGCTGCGCCGCAACATCCTCCCGATGTTCGACCGGCTCGAGCCCGCACCCGACCGGCAATACGCCTGGTTCGGGTTCTGGGCGCTCGCGCGCAGCGAGCCGCAGATCGAGCGCCTGAACCACGCCCTCTACGAGGAGATCGTCGCCTACCTCGGCGGCCAGATCGCCGACGTCGCGGCCCGCCGCGGCCAGGAGGTCGACGCTGCCGCCGCGGGCCGCGGTCTAGCCGCGATGATGGAGGGCGCCTGGGTGCACAGCATCATCGGTGTCGAGGGGATGACCGTGCCCGAGGCGCAGCGGTTGAGCCTCGACTACGTCGCGCGGCTCCTCGGCGGCGAACTGGCCCTCGAGAGCGGCTGACCCGGGCGCACCGGGCCTCTGGGCCGCGCGGCCAGCGAGATCAGGTACGGCCGCAGCGTGCGGCGGCGCAGGCAGCCGAGAGCCACCCCCACCTGATACGCGGAGTGCTCGAGCACCGCGCAGCCGACGTAGCTCGCAAAGGTCATGCGCGGCCGCTTCACCGAGTAGTCGACCGCCGAGGTGTAGAGGACGGCGAACGCCAGCGGAAGTCGCAGCCGGGGGACGAAGGTCGCCGGCACGACCAGCCCGAGCAGGCAGTAGCGCACAGCCAGGAAGAGCAGGCTGTGGGCGAGCGAGAGGTGCACCCGCAGCGCGGAGAAACCGACCAGCCACGGCGACACCGTCACGCCTTGGGCGTGGAGGTTGAGCAGCCGCCGCGCGACGTCGATCGTCCACGGGAGCAGTACGAGTGGGATCAGCCGCGCATTGCGCAGGAGCAGGACGGCGAGCGCGACGGCGAGCGAGAGTGCCGGCCACGCCGGGAGCAGCAGCCGCTTGCGCTTGTCGGTGTGGAGCGCGTACAGCGTCGCCTCCGATGTGCCGTACTCCGCCCGCCGCCTGAGCATGGCCGGCCAGCGATCGCGGTGCCGGTGCCAAACACGCCCCCGAGGCGCGTAGACCAGGACGTTGCCGCGTGCGCGCAGGCGCCAGCAGAGGTCGACGTCCTCGCCCACGCGCAGGTGCTCGCGCAGGCCGCCCACGGCGAGATAGGCGTCGCGCCGCACCAGGAGGTTGCAGGTCGGCATGTAGAACGTGTCCAGCGCATCGAGAGACACGAGCAGGCGGCGGCCCATGTCGAGTGACGACGCCACCTGCTCGTACCGGTCCAGGAGCGTCGTCGAGAAGTAGCTCTCCACCCGCCCGCCGACGGCAGAGACGCGGGTCCAGGCAAAGGGAACGACCAGTTCCCGCAGCCACCCAGGGTGCACGACGCAGTCGCTGTCGGTGAAGGCGAGGAGATCGCCGGATGCCTGCGCGGCGGCGAGGTTGCGGGAGTACGACTGACCCCGGGTGCGCTCGTTGACCAGCACCGTGCACGAGCGCCGGGCGGCGACGGCCGCGGAGGCGTCTGACGAGCCGTCGTCGACCACGATGACCTCGAGGAGGTCGCGAGGGTAGTCGAGGCGCGCGAGCGCTGCGAGGCACTCATCCAGATCGGCAGCGCGGTCCTTCACCGGCACGATGACGGTCACGCTGGGCATGGTCACGGCATGCCCGTCCAGCTCGACATCGAGGAGGCCGCGGCTGCGGAAGTACTCGCACAGCCGCACCACTTGCTCGGGGTCCATGCCAAGGCCGGCGGCGAGCTCGTCGACCGCGGCGCCGACGGCCGTCGATTCGAGAAGACGCGCCGCGCGGCCGTCGAGGCGGAGCACCGCCAGTGGCAGGTCGCACACCGCGTGCGGCGCTCCCGAGACCTTGGTCAGCCGCACCCTGTCTCGCAGTCCGTAGCGGAGCGGGATCACCGCGGGGCCGGCGGGCGGGGCGCGCCTCCGGTCGCGCCGGCGTTCGACCCGGCTGCGGCGTCCCCGCGCAGGTGGTCGAGCCAGCCCTCCCGGCTCAGCGTAGCGACGATCGCCGCCGCGATCTCGCCCGGGGTGCCGCGCACGACCTTCGCCTGGCGGCGCCGTACCGTGCCGGCGACCAACCGCAGGATGCGATCGAACGCCGGCGCGCTCTGATCGGGGGCCGGTATCGGCTTCCCGCGCGGATGCGGGGCGCGCAACGCGCCGGCGCGCAGCGGCCGGGCCGCGGCTTGGACGGCCTCGCGCGGCACGCCGAGCTGCGCGAGGTCCCAGATGGGGATCGCCTCCGACTGTCGGCGAAGCAGGTCGGGAAGTGCCGCGACTTGCGCCGGAGGCCCGGCCGCCGGGACGACCGTCACCACGGCCGGCAGCGCGACGACGACGCGCTCGCGGTATCCGCCGGCGAGCGCGCGCGTGGCCACGAGCGCCTCCGGTCCGGCGTCGCCGACGCGCTCGATCGCGCACGCCTGCGTCACGCACGGCGCGCCGAGGCGCGCGGCGACGAGCACGCCGAGCTGGCCGCCGGCGCTCGACAGACTGGCGGCACCGGCGAGCACGAGGTCGAAGCCACGGCTCTGTGCGGCTGCGGCCAGCACCAGTGCCTTGACCTGCGTGCCGGCGCCGGCGAGCTCGGCGTCCCACACGCGCAGCGCACCGTCGCAGCCGCGTGCGGCCTCCCGCCGCATCCAGTGCTCGGCGCCGGCCGGTCCGAGATGGACCAGCGTGACTTCCGTGCCCATCGCCTTCGCCTTCAGGCCGAGCGCCAGGTCCAGCGCCCGCTGCGCGCCCGGGTCCACCTGGCGGATGCGCCAGTCCCCCGGCGCGCGTTCCGCGTTCGCGAACCGCTCGTCGCCGAGGCCGTCGCTCTGCGCGCGCAGCTCGACGTCGCCGGCCAGCTCGATCAGGACGAGGATCCTCACCGGGGGAACCTCACCCCGAACCCGCCCACGGGGTAGTGCCAGTCGAGCGCGCCCCGGTCGCAGACGGCCAGGCACGTGCCGCACTCGACGCAGCCCTCGTAGGCGAACTCGACACGGCCGCGCTCGGCGCTCCACTCGTAGCAGCGCGCCGGGCAGGAGTGCGCGCACGCGTGGTGGTCGCACTGCAGGCAGCGCGACTGATCCAGCACGATGTGCGCCTGGTCGTGCAGCCGGTAGCTCACCAGGTCGAAGATGGCGTCGATGATCACAGGTAGGACCTCCCCGCGGCGATGCCGTCCTTGAGCAGCTGGCGCCAGGAGGCCCTGCCCCTCACGACGCCGAGGCCAAGACGCGCGATGCGCTGCTTGGGGCGTCCGTCTGACCGGTAGATGCTCTCCATGAGACCCTCGATCAACTGCGGATAGAGGGCGAACATCTGGTCGCGCTTGAGGAACGCGCCGGCGCGCTTCCACGTCTTGAGGTCCTTCATCACGAAGCTGTCGTCGAGAAGTGCATCGTAGGCCGACAGGAGCTCGGCCGAGACGTCCCCGGCGCCGACGGCTTCGACTGCTGCCTTCGCGGCCATCTCCCCGGAGGCCATGGCCAGGTTCATCCCTTCGAAGGTGAGGCCGTTGGTGTAGCACAGGGCGCCGGCGTCGCCGGCGACCAGGAACCCAGCGGCCGAACGGCGCGGCAGCATCGACGCGCCGCCCTCCGGCAGGAGGTGCGCGGAGTACTCCGCCAGCCGCGCCCCCTGAAGCAGCGGCGCCACAGGCGCCGACCCGACGAAGCTCTCGAGGAGGTCGTACGGCGCGATGCGCCGCTCGGTGAGCGCGTCGAGATGCACCACGACGCCGACGCTCAGGCTGTCGAGCTGCGTGTAGACGAACGCGCCGCCGCGCACGCCCTCGGTGCAGCCGAGGAACTCGTACGTGGCGCCCTCCCTGCCGCGCAGGCCCAGGCGCCGGTCGAGCTCTCCCTCGTCCAGCTGGAAGAGGGCGCGCACGCCCAGCGCGAGATCCCCGGGCTTGAACCCGTCGTGGAGGCCCGCCTCCTTGGCCAGCAACGAGACGACGCCGTCGGCGGCGATCACGACGGGCGCCTCGATCACGCCGTCCGCCCGGCCGGAGACGCGCACCCCGCGCACCTGGCCGTCACGCACGACCAGCCCCTCCACCATGCAGTCGCAGAGGAGCGTGACGCCCGCGTCGCGGGCGCGCTCCGCGTACCAGCGGTCGAAGACGGGCCGGTAGAGCGTGTAGCCCGCGTAGGGCTCCTTGCCGGCGCGCTGCGACTCGTGCTTCAGCGAGGTCGACGACTCCGGCCCGACGACGGTCAGGACGCGCCGGGTGACGTAGCGCTCCCAGGGCGCGTCGTCCCAGAAGCCGGGCAACAGGCGCTCCGGCGTCTCGCAGGCCACGAGCATGCCGCCGAACATGTTCTTGGCGCCGGGCCACTCGCCGCGTTCCAGCAACAGCGCGCGAGCGCCGGCGCGGGCCATGGCAAAGGCGGCCGTGGTCCCCGCGGGGCCCGCTCCGACGACGATGGCGTCGAACTCAGGCACCGGGGTCCTCCGGCGTATGCACGCCATCGCGGATGGCTCTGAGCTGTCGCACCAGAGCCGGCAACACGTCCTCGAGGCGGCCGACGAAGCTGGCGTCCGAGAAGGAGACGATGGGGGCGTGCTCGTCCCTGTTCACAGCGACGATGTGCTCCGCGCCCTGGACGCCCGCGACGTGGTGCGGCGACCCCGAGATGCCCAGGGCGAGATAGAGCTCGGGGGCGACCGTCCTGCCGGTCTGGCCGATGAGGCGCTCCTTGGGCAGGTGGCCGTCGTCCACCACCGGACGCGTCGCGCCCACCGAGCCTTCGAGCAGCTCCGCGAGATCTGCGACCGCGTCGAGCAGTTCGGCGCTCGCGCCGCCGACGCCGACGCCGACTATGCGCCGCGCGTGCGCGAGGTCGACGGTCTTTGGGTCAGGCGGCTCGAGGTCGAGCCGCCGCACCCGCAGGCCGGCACTTTCAGGCGCCGGCACTGGGGCCACGATCCACAGCGGCGCCTGGGGCCCGCAGGCCGCCGCCGGCTCGGCGGCCGCGGCCGGCGCGGTGTCGATCTGGACGGTCGCTACCTGGATGCAGCCGGCGGCGAAGGTGAGCTCGCGCTCCAGCCAGCCGCCCTGGACCGTCTTGACGTAGACCGCGCATCCGCCGCGCACCACGATGTCCGCGCAGCCGACGACGGCGGCCGTTCGCAGCTCGAGCGCGACCACGGGCGCGAGCTGCCGGCCCAGGTCGTCGTCGGCGAAGAGCACGACGCGCGCGCCGCGGTCACGGAGCACGCCGGCCGCGGCGCGGCTCAAGCTCTCGAGATCGGCCTCGTCGGCGAGGTCCCATGTGAGTGCCGCGGCCTGCGCGCCAAGCGCCGCCGCGACTCGGGCAGCGCGATCGGTCAGCGCCGCCCCGGCATCCACGGCCCCGTCCCGCGGCGGCGACGTGACCGCGACGACCGCGGCCGCCGCGCTCGTGTCGGAGCCGCCGCTCACACGCGTCTTCCCGCCAGATAGCCCTCAAGGATGGCCGAGTCGACGCGCCTGGGGGCCACGCAGTCGCCGATGCGGTGCAGTTCGCGCACCCGACCTTTGAGAGCGAAGTACAACTCGTCGTCGGCGTCGTTGCCGAGCGCGGCCACGACGCTGTCGTAGCCATCGATCGTCGACCACTCGTTGGAGTAGACGTTGAACCCCTTCACGGCCGTACCCTCGATCTCCATGACCGCGAAGTCCGGCGTGAAGGTCACGCCCTTCTGCAACAGGCGCTGCCGCGTGAGGTAGAGGTCCTGCGTCGGTCCCAGCTCCGATGCCACGAACAGCGTCGGCGTGACGATGTGAACGGTCTTGCCGAGATCCGCCAGCAGCTCCGCAGTGGCGGTGCCCTGATGGTGGCCGTCCCCGTCGAGGAACAGCACGCGCTCGCCCAGGTCGGCGTCGCCTTGCAGCACCTGCCACACGTTGTACACGCGCGGCCCGTCGGCGCCGGCCACCGGGTGCGCCTTGGGGCGCGAGCCGGTGGCCACGATCACCGCGTCGGGGTCCTTCCCCAGGACGTAGTCCGCCGTGACCTCGTGCCCGAGCACGACCGGGACGTCAAGGTGCTCCAAC
>CAIWHY010000073.1 GCA_903912585.1 uncultured Thermoleophilia bacterium
CCAGGCGCTGGGCCTGGCGAAGCCGGCGGGCGCCGAGGCGTCCGCTGCGCAGGAGCTCCTCCAGCGCCTCGCTGAGCTCCCAGGCCTCCGGACGGTCGCCAGGGCTAGGCGCGCAGGCGTCGTCGACGAGGGCGACGAGCTCGTCCGGCAGGTCCGGCCGCAGGCTGCCGAGAGACGGCAGGCGGCCGGCGGCAACATTGGAGAGCGTCTCGGCCGGCGTCTGCCCGCGCAGCGGGTTCTCGCCGGCCAGCAGCTCGTAGAGCACGACCCCTGCGGAGTACACGTCGCTCGGCGGCCCCACGCGCCGGCCGGCCGCCTGCTCCGGCGACATGTAGGCCACCGTGCCGATGACGTCGCCGTCCTCGGTGAGCGTGTCCGAGTCCATCATGCGGGCGATGCCGAAGTCCATGATCTTGACGTGGCCGTCCTCGCCCAGCATCACGTTCTGCGGCTTTACGTCGCGGTGCACGATCCACTGGCTGTGCGCGTAGGCCAGACCCTCGTAGAGCTCGGCGCCCACGGCCGCCACGTCGCCGTCGCCGAGATCACCGGCGAGCTGGTCGAGCGACGAGCCCACGACGAGCTCCCACACGAGGATGCTGCGCTCGCCGTCGCCGAACCAGTCGTACAGCGCCACGATGTTGGGATGGGAGAGCGCGGCCGCGGCCTCGACCTCGCGCACGACGCGGCCCGACATCTGGCGCCCGTTGGCGATGATCTTGAGCGCGACCGGCTCGCCGAGGCTCAGGTCGCGCGCCTCGTACACCTCCGCGAAACCGCCGCTGCCGATCTTGCCGACCAGCTCGTAGCGGTCGCGCC
This sequence comes from uncultured Thermoleophilia bacterium, assembly GCA_903912585.1. Lineage (GTDB taxonomy): Bacteria > Actinomycetota > Thermoleophilia > UBA2241 > UBA2241 > CAIXSE01. Next base: position 820 of record CAIWHY010000073.1, read on the forward strand.
AGTCGACGAAGAGTGGTGTGTGGCTGTGGGTCGCGGCAGGCATCTCAGGCTCGGGGACGAGGGCGCTTGGCTCGGTATTCGGTATGGTACAATGCCAAACCTGTACGAGCCGGCGGGCGAGTGGCGGAATTGGCAGACGCGCTAGGTTCAGGGTCTAGTGCACTTACGTGCGTGCGGGTTCAAGTCCCGCCTCGCCCACCAAAGTCTTCAGACCGGGGGTCTGCGGAGTGGATTTCTTCGACGACGACGCGCCCGTACAGACGCCCCCAGCGGACGTCTCCACCGCGCGGCAACGCCGCCGCCCCGACCGCCGCCGCACCCGCATCCAGCGCATCGTCATCCTCGCCGCGGTCCTGTTCGTCGTGGTCTTCGCACTCGCCTGGTGGGCGCGCAGTTGCCAGCACAACAGCAAGGTCGCGTCGTACAGCACCTACTTCGACAACGTGACGACGGCGATCAGCGATTCCAACGACCTGGGCAAGCAGCTGAACGTGGTCATCACCAATCCCACGAGCCTGTTGCGCGCGCAGCTTGTGGCCAAGCTCAACGACCTCACCGCCAAGCAGAAGGAGATCGCCGTGCGCGCGGCGCGGCTGCAGCCTCCGTCGACGCTCGACGCCGAGCAGGCGGTGTTCGCCGACGGCATGAAGGTCCGCGCGGAGGGCTTCCAGCTCTTCCAGACGACGCTCCTCGGCGCGCTCTCCAACAAGAAGGTCGGCGCCGGCAAGCTGGCCGCCACCGGCGGCTACTTCACCGGCCCGGACGCCTACTACATGAGCCAGGTGTACACGCAGTCGCGCGACACGCTGAGCCAGCAGGGCGTGACCGGCGTCGAAGTCCCGTCGTCGACGTACTACCTCACCTCCGGGATGTTCGACACCACGAAGCTCACGGCGATGCTCAGCAGCATCGGCGGCTCGGCCAAGCTCAGCGGTATCCACGGCGTCGGCCTCTCGGGCGTCACGGTGCAACCCGGCAGCATCGCCTTGTCGCAGGGCCACACGGCCAACATCCCGGCCACCGCCGATCTCTCGTTCGACGTCAAGGTCCAGAACACCGGCAACGTGACCGAGAAGAGCGTGCCGGTGACCGCCCTCCTCAAGCTGCCCAACGGCACAGTGCTCACGCAGGCGAGCACCATCAGCACCATCGCCCCGA
>CAIWHY010000074.1 GCA_903912585.1 uncultured Thermoleophilia bacterium
CGCCGCCGCGGCCGGCAGGACCGCTGTCGCCGCGACGCTCGCGTCGAGGATCGCGGTGGTGGCCTCCTCGGCCACCGGCTGCTCGCCGGCCGCCGGCGCGTCCTCGAGGCGCAGCACGACGGCGGTGATGTTGTCCGGGCCGCCGTGCTTGCGCGCCTCGGCGATGAGCCGGCCGGCCGCTTCCTGCGGATCGTCGCGGCCGAGCGCCTTGCGGATGTCCGCGGCCGGCACGGGGCCGCTCAGCCCGTCGCTGCAGAGGAGCAGGACGTCTCCGTCCTCGAGGTCGACCTCGAACTCGTCGATGCGCACCTGCGCCTCCGTGCCGAGGGCGCGGCTCAGGACGCTGCGGTGGGGGTGCACGGCGGCTTCCTCTTCGGTGAGCCGCCCGTCGCGCATCATCTCGCCCACGAGGGAGTGGTCGTCGGTCAGCTGCCGCAGCTCGCCGGCGCGCAGCAGGTAGACCCGGCTGTCGCCGATGTGCACGAAATGCCCTATCTCCCCCTCGAGGCGCACGGCGGTGAGGGTCGTGCCCATGCCCTGATGGCCGCTGTCGCTCGCGGCCTTGGCGAAGACGGCGGCGTTGGCGGCTTCGGCGGAGCCGAGGAGCGGGTCGCCGCGAGCCACACCGGCGGCGAGGGTCTCGGCGGCGAGGGCGCTCGCGACCTCGCCGGCGAGCGCGCCGCCCATGCCGTCGCAGACGGCGAACAGCGGCGCCGCGATCACGAAGGAGTCCTCGTTGGTCTTGCGGTGCAGGCCGATATCGCTGAGGGCGCCGATCCGGGCGACGAGGGTCACCAGGCGATCACTCCTCGTAGCGGAAGGTGGTCTCGCCGATGCGCACTCTGGAGTCGAGACCAAGCTGGGCCTCGGTGACGAGGCGGTCGTTGACGAACGTGCCGTTGGTGCTGCCGAGGTCCTCGACGAAGTAGAGCTGGCCGCGCGGGACGAAGCGCGCGTGCGTGCTCGAGACGAAGTGCTCGTCGAGCACGATGTTGCTCGAGGCGGCGCGGCCGACCGTCACCCAGCCGTCGAGCGGGAAGATCACTCCGGCCGGCACGATGGGGCTCTCCTCGACGACGAGCCGCGGGTTGATGATGCCGGAGAAGTCGAGCGAGTCGCCGGCGATCGTGCGCTCGGAGGCGCGCTCCTCGCGCCGCGTCTCGCGCTCCTGCGGGGTGAACACGGGGACCGGGCGGGCGCCCTCCGGCAGGGCCACGTCGGGAGCGACGGCGGCGCCCGCGGGATTGCGCACGTTGCCTACGGCCATGCGCACGACCTGCCAGATGAACAGGTACAGCAGCACGAGGATGCCGATCTTGAGGACGAGCAGGACGATGTCGATCATTGGCCTCTCCAGCACCAGGCGCGGCCGGCCACCGCAGTAGCCGCGTTCAGCTCAGGGCCCGCATCACGGGAGCCTCTCGAAGACCAGCTCCGTGGTGCCCAGCTCGATACGGTCGCCGTGCTGCAGCACGGCTTGCTTGACGTCGCGGCGGTTGAGCCGCGTGCCGTTGGTCGACCCGAGGTCGCGCAGCATGAAGCCGTCGCCCTGGCGGCGGACCTCGGCGTGCTCGCGCGAGACGTTGGGGTCGGTGAGGACGATGCCGCAGCGACGGCTGCGCCCGAGCACGGTGACGTCCTCGCGCAGTTCCCACTCACCCTGCGGGCCGCGCAGCGCGGCGCGTGACGTGCCGCGTCGCGGCGCCGCCGCGGGAGCGGCCGCGGCCTCCTGGTACAGGACCGTCTGCTCCGGCTGCGGCCGCGGCACGAAGGACTCGCCTGGAGCGGCCAGCGGCGCCATGGCGACGGGCGCGGCCGCCAGAGGCGGTGCATCGGCCGGCGACGACG
>CAIWHY010000075.1 GCA_903912585.1 uncultured Thermoleophilia bacterium
GCCGCCGGCGGCGGCTCCGGGAAGAGGCAGCGGTAGCAGGCGGTCTCCCCGCCCTTGACCGTCATCGCCAGACCCACCATGCGCAGGACCGCCCCGTCGACGAACGTCTTGCGCTCGAACACGCAGGCGTCGTTGATGAGGTAGCGGGCGGCGAAGTTGTCGACGGCCGTGACGATCACGTCGTGGCCGCGGACGAGCGCGAGCGTGTTGGCCGCCGTCAGGCGCACGGCGTGCGGCTCGAGCGTCACCTCGGGGTTGAGGGCGGCGAGCCGCTCGGCCGCGACCTCGGCCTTGTTGCGGCCGATGTCCGCCGTCGTGAAGAGGATCTGGCGCTGCAGGTTGGAGAGCTCGACGACGTCGTCGTCGACGATGCCCACGCGGCCGACGCCGGCGGCGACGAGGTAGTAGAGCGCCGGAGCCCCGAGGCCGCCGGCGCCGACGACCAGCACCGAGGCGTTGCGCAGCCTGTCCTGGCCGCGCTCGCCCACATCCTTGAGGACGAGCTGGCAGTCGTACCGGAGCCGGTCGTGCCCGCTGATCAGCATCTCGTCAGCCCGCGGACGGCTCGGTGAAGAGCGGCGTCGAAAGGTACCGTTCGCCGGTGTCGCAGAGGACGGTCACGATCGTCTTGCCCGCCATCTCCGGTCGCCGCGCCACGTGGCCGGCGGCCCACACGTTGGCGCCGGCCGAGATGCCGACGAGGACGCCCTCGCGGCGCGCGAGCCCGCGCGCCGCGGCGAACGCGTCTTCCGCAGTCACCCGCAGGACCTCGTCGTACACCATGGTGTCGAGCACTTTGGGGACGAATCCCGCCCCGATGCCCTGGAGGCGGTGCGGGCCGGGGTTCCCGCCGGAGAGGACGGGCGAGTCCGCGGGTTCGACGGCGACCACGATGACGTCGAGACGGCGCTCCTTGAGCAGCTGCCCGACGCCGGTGAGCGTCCCGCCGGTACCGACGCCGGCGACGAACGCGTCCACGGCGCCGTCGGTGTCGGCCCATATCTCCTCCGCCGTCGTCAGCCTGTGGACCTCCGGGTTCGCGAGGTTCTCGAACTGCTGCGGCACGAACGTATCCTCGCCTTCCGCCGCCAGCGCGAGCGCCTTCTCGACGGCGCCGCGCATGCCCTCGGCGCCGGGCGTCAGCACGAGCTCGGCGCCGTAGGCCTTGAGCATCGTGCGCCGCTCCACGCTGAACGTGTCCGGCATCGTCAGGACCATCGCGTAGCCGCGCGCCGCGGCGACCATCGCCAGCGCGATGCCGGTGTTGCCGCTGGTCGGCTCGATGATCGTGGTCTTGCCGGGAGCGATGCGGCCTTCACGCTCGGCGGCAGCGATCATCGCCAGGCCGATGCGGTCCTTCACGCTGCCACCAGGATTGAACGACTCTAGCTTGCCGAGCACCTCGGCCCCCGTCTCGTCGGAGATCCGGTTGAGACGGATCAGCGGGGTGCGCCCGATGAGCTCGGTGATGTCTGCTGCCCTCTTCATGCCTTCTCCTCAGATGTGGTACATCGGCGCGCCGCCGCGCAGGGCATCCTCGCGCGCCAGCAGGTCGCCGACCGTCGTCGTGCCGAGCACGGTCTCCAGCGCCTGCTGGGCCTCGATCCAGACCGACGCCGCGCCGCAGCGGTCGGCGCGGTCGCAGAGGCCCTGCGTGCACTCGGCCGGCGACGGCACGCCGTCCAGTGCGGCGACCACCTCGAGGACGGTGATCTCGGTCGCCGGCCGGGCGAGCGAGTAGCCTCCGGAGGCGCCGCGCCGGCTGCGCACGATCCCGGCGCGACGCAGTGCCGCGAACACCTGCTCGAGGAACTGCAGCGGCATCCCGCGCGCGCCGGCGATGTCGCCGAGCGGCACCGGCTTTCCCGGCTCGCTCTCGTCGCGGCGGGAGAGCTCCGTGAGCGCCCGGACGGCGTACCGGCTCTTCATCGAGATGTTCACGCGCTCAACTCCCCGCCCGCTCATTTCCGATAATTCCAGTCAAGAATAGGAAGCCGGAGCCCGTCCTGTCAACGCGACGCACGCCGCCCGGGCAGCTCAGCGGCGGGCACGGCGCACGAGGAAGCCGGCGAGCGCCGTGAGCGCCAGGGTCACCAGCGCCGCCCACGCGATCCTGTAGACGACGATCCAGAACAGCGCCATGAGGCTGAACGGGATCAGGGCCAGAAAGACGAGAGAGTCCTCGACGACCGCGTGCACCATGCTCAGGAACACGCTCATGATGAAGACCTGGCGGCGCGGCAAGTCGTGGCGGCGGATGTCGCGGACGATCACGCCGCCGCCGTACGCGAGGCCGAACAGGAACCCCACCAGCGTCGGCGCCGCCGAGCGTTCGTTGAGACCGACGTGACGCACCACCACCGCCCAGGCGCGCACGACCCTGCGGAACGCGGGCGTCCCCTCGAAGACCTCGAGCACGACCATGATCGGGATGACGATGAGGAAGACACGCAGGAGCAGGGAGAACGACCCCGTGAGGAAGGTGTGCAGCAGCTGGCCCACGATCAGAAGAGCCCCATGAGCAGGTGGGCGAGTGCGGCCGCGGCGAGGCCGGCGATCACGCGCAGGGCGCCGAACGCGAAGGCGTTCATGCCGGCGCGCTGCAGGACCGCGCCTTCGACGATGAGGTTGTGCCCGATGAGGATCGCCAGCGCCAGCACGACGATCTGCTGCGGCGCCAGGTGCAGCGCCTTCATGGAGCCGACCGCCGCGTAGATGTTGAGCACGTAGCCGACCACGAGCGGCAGCGCCGCGTCGCCGGGCAGCCCGAGCAGCGACATCAGCGGCCGCGCGGCGCGCGCCAGCCAGGCAATGGCGCCCACGTACTGGAGCACGAGCGTGATGCCGTAGGCGGGCACCATCACGCGCGCGAGCTCCCAGAACGTGACCAGGCCTGCGCGCAGACCGGTGCGCAGATCGCGCAGCAGGCGCTCTGTGGGGGACGTGGCGGGCGGTTCGTGCATGACCGCGGGATTCTCGCACGACCGCCCCCGCGGCGACAGAGGCCGCCGCCACGAGCGGGCGGCGCGCGCCCGCCAGCGGGCGGGTTCGCGGCCGCCGACGGACCGGCCCGCAGCCGCCGCCGCCCGGTCCGGCATCGTCACCGCGGGTCGCCGCGATCGTGAGCGCAGATCGCGGGCCGTCACCCTTGAGCGCCTCTCGGGCGCTGCCGCACGATACGGACATGGATCGCCGCACCGCAGCCCTCGCACTCACCGCCGCCTCGCTGGTCGCCGTCGCCGGCGCCCTGCATCCCGGCTGCTCCCGCCTGGGTCCCGGCGACTCGCCGCTCGGGCCCGGCAGCGTGCTGGCGGCCGGATCGGTGCCGGGTCCGGGCGCGCGCACGCCCGGACCAGCGGCGACGGGGCCCGCGCCGCTCTCGGGCGGCGACCGGCTCGAGGCGGTGCTCACGGTCAAGCTGTTCTGCGACCTGTTCGGCTCGCACCGCAGGGGCCAGGCGCGAGACCTGCTCGGCGCTCCGGGCATCCTGCGGGCCCACGAGCTGCGCCGGGCCCGGGAGCTGGCGTTCGTCTCGGCGCGCGTCAAGGCACATCCGCGCAGCGGCACGCTCACGGTCGCGGCGAGCGTACGCGTGAGCCCGTATCGCGAGAGCCTGCCGCGGGCGGGCGTCGGCACGTTGTTCTTCACCCTGGGGAGGGTCGGGACCACGACGGGGGGCTGGCTGATCACAGCCGTGACCACGAGCCCGTAACCCGAGCGAAAGGGGTCTCTCATGAAGAACCTGCGACTGTGGTGTCTGGTCGCCCTCGCCGCGGCCGTGTGGGCTGCGGCCGCCTCTCCGGCGGCCGCAGTCCCTGGACCGGCGGCGACTGCCGACGCCTACCTGCGCGCCCGCGCGGCGGCGGTCATGGCCGCCGATCCCGCGGCCGTGCTCGCGCGCTGGACGGTGCGCGGGGCGGCCGTCACCGCCACCGAGGCCACCGTGGCGCGCGGCATGGCCGACCAGGCCGCGACGCTTCACCACGCACTCGACTCGGTGACCTGCGAGGCGACGGTGCAGGACGTCGAGCCGGGCTGGACCACCAGCGGCACGGCGGTGGTGCACGCTCACGTCATCACCACCGCCAACTGGCACGCGCCGGACGGCGGGAGCAGCGTCGAGGCCTCCGGCGTCGACCACGTGGTGACGCTCACGCGGTCCGGCGACGCCTGGCTCGTGCGCGCCGACGCGTACAGCGACGAGCTCACGCCGGCGTACCTGGAGGCGGCAGGCGCCAAGCCTGCCAAGGTCCTCGCCGCCGGCCGCCTGCTCGAGCGCGCGGCGCGGGCGCACGACGATCCGGTGCCGGGTCTCCCCCAGCCCGGCGTCGCCCTGCCTTACGCCCAGGACCGCAAGCCATCATCGCCGGCCGCGCCGAGGCGCTACGCCGACATCCTCGTCTACGATCGTGACGGCGCCCAGGCCTACGCCGACAAGTACGCGCTCTCGTACAACCCGACCTACGTGCGCTTCTCCGCCGACTGCGCCGACTTCGCCTCGCAGTGCACCAGGGCGGGCGGGATGCCCGTCAACCTCGGCAGTTACAGCGCCGGCTGGTGGTACGACAAGCGGGGCACGTCCTCGCCCTCCGACGACACCTACAGCCTCAGCTGGATCAACGTCACCAAGCAGACCGGCTTCTGGAACGGGCTGCGGACCGACTGGGTCTCTTCCGTCAGCGGGCTGAGCCGCGGTGACGTCATCTACTACGACTGGACCGGGGATGGCACCTGGGACCACGCCGCGGTGCTCGCGGGCACCAACAGCGCCGGGCAGAAGGTCATCGACGCGCACACGACCGATCTCTACCACGTTTACTGGAAGCTCGGCTACAGCACGACTCA
>CAIWHY010000076.1 GCA_903912585.1 uncultured Thermoleophilia bacterium
CGACGCGCTGTGCGACGGGAAAGAGGTGTGGATCGGGGGGATCATGCAGCACGTGGAGGAGGCCGGCGTGCACTCCGGCGACTCCGCCTGCGTGATCCCGTCCATCTCGCTCGGGGAGGGGACGCTCGAGCAGGTGCGCAAGCAGACGAGGCTGCTGGCCGTGGGCCTCGGCGTGCGCGGCCTCATCAACGTGCAGTTCGCCTACCAGAGCTACCAGCTCTACGTGCTCGAGGTGAACCCTCGCGCTTCGCGCACCGTCCCGTTCGTGAGCAAGGCCACGGGAGTCCCGCTCGCCAAACTTGCCACGAGGGTGATCATGGGTGAGAGCATCGCTGACCTGGCGCTCTCGCGAAGGGTCCCCGAGCACGTGAGCGTCAAAGAGGCGGTGCTCCCCTTCGACCGGTTCCCCGGCAGCGACACGCAGCTCGGCCCCGAGATGAAGTCGACCGGCGAGGTCATGGGCATCGCCGAGGACTTCCCGGCGGCGTTCGCCAAGGCCGTGGCCGCCGCCGGCTCTCCGCTGCCGCTGGAGGGGAGCGTCTTCCTCTCGGTCTGCGACAGCGACAAGTCGGCGGCGACGATCCTCGCCCAGCGCCTGCACGCGCTCGGCTTCAGGATCTACGCCACGCGCGGCACGGCGACGGCGCTGACCAGCCTCGGGATCCCCGTCAGCGTGGTGAACAAGGTCTTCCAGGGCGAGCCCAACGTCGTCAATCTCATCGAGAGCGGCGAGATCGTCCTCGTCGTCAACACCCCCTTCGGGCGCGGCGCGCGCAGCGACGGGTACGAGATCCGCACGACGGCGCTGCGCAGGGGCGTGCTCAGCATCACCACGCTGGCCGGTGCCTCGGCGGCCCTCTCCGCGATCGCGGCGGCGAGGCACCCGCAGGTGCAGGTACACTGCCTGCAGGACCTGCACCGCGCCACGGAGGCCGAATGAACGACGGCTCGCCAGAAGGCCACACGCACGCCGAGTTGTGGGCGGAGACCGTCCACGGCCGCGTCGCGGGCATGCGTCACTTCGGCGCCTTCAGCGAGCTCGAGATCGTAGCGCCGAGGATCGCCGCCAAGGCTGTGCCGGGGCAGTTCGTGATGGTCACCGTGCCCGGGGGCGGCTTCCTGCTGCGCCGCCCGCTGTCGCTGTTCGCCGTGCGCAGCGACCGGGTCGCACTGCTGATCGAGGCGCGCGGCCCCGGCAGCGAGCGCCTCACCGGGCTCGAGACGGGCGACGCCGTCGACCTGGCGGGGCCGCTCGGCAGCGCTTTTCCGGTGAGCGGCGTCGCGAGCGCGCTGCTGGTCGGCGGCGGCATCGGCTGCGCCCCGTTGCAGTTCCTCTCCGAAGAGCTCGTGCGGGCGGGCGCGCAGGTCACCGCCGCCTTCGGCTTCCGCGACTTCCGCGCCGCCAGGGCGGCCGGCGCCTTCGCCATGGAGCGGCTCTGGGTCGCCACCGAGGACGGGAGCGTCGGCCGGCGCGGCACCGTGATCGACATCCTCGCCGGCCTCGACCTGCCGCCCCAGACGGTCGTCTACGCGTGCGGCCCCACGGCGATGATCGCCGCGGTGCAGCGCTGGAGCCTCGCGGCGGGGCTGCGCGGCTACGCTTCGCTGGAGGCGCACATGGCCTGTGGCAGCGGCTCGTGCCACGGCTGCGTCGTCGACACTGCGCGCGGCAAGCTGCGCGTCTGCAGCGAGGGCCCCGTGTTCGCGCTGGACGAGGTGCTCCCGTGAGCGCCTCGCTCGCCCTGGATCAGGTCGACCTGCGTGTGCGGCTCGGCGATGTCGAGCTCGCACATCCCCTGCTCGACGCCTCCGGCACGTTCGACGTGCTCGAGTACGCGCGCCGCTTCGAGGGCGACTACTACGCCGCGTTCCCCTACGCCGCCTACGTCCCCAAGACCGTCACCGCGGAGGCGCGCACCGGCAACCCTGCGCCGCGCGTCACCGAGACGCCGGCGGGCATGATCAACGCCATCGGGCTCGAGAACCCCGGGATCGCGGCCTGGATCGCCGGGTTCGGCGCGTGGGCGCGCCTCGAGCGGCCGGTGATCGTCAGCGTCGGCGGCAACTCGCCGGAGCACTATGCCGCCGTCGTGCGCGCGCTGGAGGCGCACCTCGCCGCCGCTCCGGCCGGCAGTTGCCCCGACATCCGTGGCTACGAGCTCAACGTGTCGTGCCCCAACGTCTCGAGCGGCCTGCAGATCGGCGCCGACCCGGCGGCCTCGGCCGCGGTCGTCGGCGCCGTGCGTCCGCTCACGCGGCGCCTGCTCCTGACCAAGCTCACGCCCAACGTGAGCGACGTCACGGCGGTGGCGCGCGCGGTCGTCGCGGCCGGGTCCGACGGCGTGTCGCTCGTCAACACCTTCAAGGCGATGGCCCTCGACCGGGAGACGCTCAGGCCGTTCCTCGGCAACCGCACCGGCGGCCTCTGCGGGCCCGCGATCAAGCCGATCGCACTGCGCATGGTCGCCGACGTGGCCGAGGCGCTGCCGGACGTGCCGGTCGTCGGCATGGGCGGCGTGATGACGGGCCTCGACGCGCTCGAGTTCATCGCCTGCGGGGCGACTGCCGTGGCCGTGGGCGCGGCCAACTTCACGGCCTTCGAGGCGCCGCGCCGCATCCTCGACGAGCTGCGCGCCGAGCTGGCCGCACGCGGGCTGCGCACCCCGGCCGCAGCGCGCGGCCTCGCCCTGCGCGCCTGACCTGCGCTCCCAGCGCGCCTCCGCCGCGGCGCGCGCGCCCAAAGAGCCAGCTAAAGGCGCCGTTTTGTCGCGCCTCCCGTGTTGAACTGCCCGCCGCGCCTCACATATACTTCCGCGCGATGTCCATCTCTTCCAAGCAGTCAAACACGGCCCCCGAGCGTTCGCTCGACCAGCGCATCGACGCGCTGACCAAGGCCAACGAGGTCCGCAGCCGCAGGGCGACGCTCAAGACCGATCTCAAGCGCGGCGCCGCGAGCCTTCGGGACATCCTCGTGGCACCCCCGGAGTACCTGCTCACCGCCAAGGTCTCCGACATCCTGATGGCCGCGCCGAAGTGCGGCAAGGTCAAGTCGGCGCGCATCATGGAGCAGTGCCGTATCAGCCCCAGCAAGACCATCGGCGGACTCTCCGAGCGGCAGCGGAACGAGCTGCTCACGCACTTCGGCGGCTGACGCCATCGCCGCGGTCTTCGTGATCTCGGGGCCTTCGGGCGCCGGGAAGGGGACCGTCATCGCCCTCGTCAAGGGCAAGGTCGACGGCGTCGTGACGTCCGTGTCCGCCACCACGCGCGCGCCGCGACCCGGGGAGGCCGACGGCCGCGAATATCACTTCCTCACGCGTGAGGCCTTCGACGAAGCGGTCGCCGCGGGAGAGTTCCTGGAGTGGGTAGGGTACAGTAGTGACTTGTACGGAACGCTTCGGGCCGAGGTCGACGGCCAGCTTGCGCGCGGCGAGGACGTGATCCTCGAGATCGAGCTCGTCGGAGCCAGGGCCGTGCGCAAGGTCCTTCCCGGTGCGGTGGCGGTGTTCATCGCGCCGCCGTCGCTGGCCGAACTGGCGCAGCGCTTGCGCGGGCGAGGTACGGAGACCGACGAAGCCATCGCGCGCCGGTTGAGCATCGCTACCACTGAGGTGGCGGCGGCCGGCGAGTTCGACCATGTGGTCGTCAACGACGACGCGGAACGAGCGGCGACCGAGGTCGCCGCCATCATCGAAGACCGACGAAAGGGAAGCTAAGTGGACAGGCCCCGCATCGACGAGCTGCTGCCTCACGCCGGTGGCTCGCGCTACGCACTGGTCATGATCGCCGCCAAGCGCGCGCGCCAGATCAACGACTACTACCGCAACCTGGGCGAGAACACGATGGGCATCGGGGACTCGTTCACGCCTCCGCTCATCAGCACGCGCAGCACCAACCTGCTCACGATCGCGTTCGAGGAGATCGTCGACAACCAGATCGAGTACAAGACGCCCGAGTGACCGCGCTGTGAGCTCGCCGCCTGTCTCCCGCCCCGAACGCACCGTGCTGGTCGGCGTCACCGGGGGCATCGCCATCTACAAGGCGGTGGAACTGGTGCGCGGGCTGGTCAAGGACGGGCTGCAGCCGCTGGTGGTGAGCACCGCCGCGGCACAGAGGTTCGTCATGCCGCTCACGTTCGCGGCCGTCTCGCAGGCGCCGGTCCTCGACGACGAGAGCGCCTGGCAGGCCAGCGGCGGCTGGTTCCAGCACATCGAGGCGGCCCGGCAGGCGCGCGTGATGGTGGTCGCCCCGGCGACCGCCAACACGCTCGCCAAGATGGCCGCCGGCATGGCCGACAACCTGCTCACCGCCATCTACCTCGCCTTCCGCGGCCCGGTCATCGTCGCCCCCACGATGAACTGGGCGATGAACGAGCACCCCGCGACCGTCGAGAACCTGCGCTTGCTCGCGAAGCGCGGGGTGGAGGTGCTCCCGACGGAAGAGGGGGAGCTCGCTTGCGGCGAGGAGGGCTCCGGGCGCATGGCCTCTCCGGACGCCATACGGCTCGCCGTCCGGCGCGCGCTCGCCGGCACCGCCTCCGGGCCTCTCCGCGGCCGCAAGGTCGTCGTGACCTCCGGCGGCACGCGCGAGCGCATCGACGCAGTGCGCTTCATCGGCAACCGCTCGAGCGGCAAGATGGGCCGCGCGGTCGCCGATGAGGCCTACCTGCGCGGCGCCCGTATCGCCCTCGTGACGACGCGACCGGCGGAGGGCACTCCGTATCCGGTCGTGCGCGTGGAGAGCGCCGAAGACATGGCGGCGGCGGTGCGCAGCGAGGTGAGCGACGCCGACGTGCTCGTGATGGCGGCGGCGGTCGCCGACTTCGCGCCGCGCGAGGCTCGGGAGGGCAAGATCGAGCGCGCCGCGCGCGACACGCTGACCCTGGAGCTGGTGCGCACCGTGGACGTCCTCGCCGCGACGGCCAAGCCCGGCCTGTTTCGCGTGGGCTTCGCCGCCGAGGCAGGCCCGCAGCTGCAGCGGGCGCGGGCCAAGAAGGCCGCCAAGGGCGTCGACATGCTCGTCTTCAACGACATCCTCGCCGAGGGCGTGGGGATCGGCTCGGACGAGAACGAGATCACGATCATCACGGCGACCGGCGAGACGCACGTGCCACGCACCAGCAAGGCCGCCTGCGCCACGGCGATCGTGGACGAGATCGAAGCGGGACTCGGGGCGCCGTGAGCGCTCCCGCCCGCGAAGAGGTCGTCGCGCTCGTCGAGCAGCGGGTCGCCAACGAGAACCTCCGCCGCCACATGCTCGCCACGGAGGCGATCATGCGCGGCCTTGCGGAGCGCCTCGGCGAGGACCCGGAGGTCTGGGGCCTCACCGGCCTCGCGCACGACCTGGACAGCGAAGAGACCGCAGGCGACGCCGCGCGCCACGGCGTGGAAGCCGCCGCCACCCTGAGACGGCTGGGCCTGCCCGAAGAGGCGGCCCACGCCGTCGCGGCCCACAACGCGGCGACGGGCGTCGCCGCGGAGAGCCGGTTCGACATCGCCCTCCTCGCGGGTGATCAGCTGAGCGGGCTCATCACGGCCGCCGCGCTGGTGCGCCCGGAGAAGGACCTGGCGGGCGTCAAGCTCAAATCCGTCCGCAAGCGCTTCCGCGAGAGTGCCTTCGCGCGCGGCGTCGATCGCGACTCCATCGCGCGCTGCACCGACCTCGGCCTCGAGCTGGACGACTTCATGGCCATCGGTCTGGCCGCGATGCAGGGCATCGCTCCCGCGCTGGGGCTGTAGGGCAGCCACTCGTGGAAGCGGCCCCGCGCGAACCGGCCTTCGAGGACGAGAGCGAGGCGTACACGCTCTTTCAGCGCGGCCTCGAGTTCCTCCGCCAGCAGCACCCGGCGCAGGCTTCGATGCTGCTCTCGAGGGCGCTGCGCCTCGAGCCCGGCAAGGACTCCATCCGCGAGGCCCTCGGCCGCGCCGAGTACGCCGAAGGGCGCTTCGCCGCCGCGGCCGACCACTTCGCGGCCATCGTCGCCTCGGCCCCGGACAACGACTACGCGCACTACGCCCTCGGCCGCAGCCTGCTCAGGCTCGGGCGCGGGGGAGAGGCGCAGGGCCACCTGCGGCTGGCCTGCGCCCTGCGCCCCGCCAGCGAGCTCTACCGGGAAGCGCTCGTGCCGCGAGGCTGAGGCGACGGCGCTGCGCTTGGGCTCCGGTCCGCGGCCGCCTCGCCTCGCGCCGATCGGGTCGCGGCCGGTGAAGCCTTCCTCAGCTCGCGGAAG
>CAIWHY010000077.1 GCA_903912585.1 uncultured Thermoleophilia bacterium
GCGCAGCAGCGGGTCGCCGCCGATGAACACGAAGCTGCCGGCGCCGAGTGCGACGGATTGGTCGATGGCGGCGATCCACTCCTCGGTGGTCAGCTCGCCGGGGTCTCGGGCGGCGTCGCCGAAGCCCGCGCCGGCCTGGCGACGGCGCGCGAAGGCGTGTGGGGGCCCGAGAGCGACGCCGCGCTCGGCACGCAGCGCGCCGGACGGTCTGGCGAGGGCCACGACCCGCGCGAGCTCGTCCCGTCCGGCGAGGAGCTGCTGGCAGCGGTGCGGGAGCTTGTCGCGGCGGCAGCGGAGATCGGCATCACGGTCGACAACCTCCCGGGCTGGCGGCGGCGGGTAGGCGCGCGCAACGACCTCTGCGCCGCCGGCTGCCGCGACCTCGCGATCGACCCCTACGGCCAGGTGCACGCCTGCGTGATCACGGCCGGCGACCCGGCCTTCGACGCCGGCTCGCTGCGCGAGCAGAGCCTCGAGCAGATCTGGCGCGCGTCCGGCAGCCTGCGGCTGCTGCGCGCCGCGCGCGCCCGCGACCGGGTCGAGTGCCTCGCCTGCCCGGTCGTCGATGCCTGCGGCGGCGAGTGCTGGGTGCAGGCGCACTACGCCGCCCGCGCCCACGACGAGCCGGCCGGCTATCAGGCTCCGTTCCCGTACTGCGACCTCGTCCGGCCGATGTTCGAGGCGCTGGCCGCGGAGGCAGCGCGCACGGCAGCAGAGCCGGCCGAAAGAGCAGGGCTCGCCGCCCGAGCCTGCGGGGGTCAGGCGGCCGCCGGCGCCGGCGACTACTCCCTCTTCGACTGCATCTGAGGATACTGACGGCGCGGGCGTGACCCGCGCGAGCCACCCGCTCAAAGCGCGGCGCCACGCGCTCCCTCTCTACTCCAGGATCTGCCCCAGGTACTCCGACGGACCCACGACGGCCACGCCGTCACGGATCCCGGCCGGGACGTGCGCGAGGTTCCCAGTCACCAGCGCTGCCCCGATGGCCTTGGCCAGAGCGAGGAACACCAAGTCATCTGGATCAGGCCCCGCAAGCGGCCAAGGCTCTGGTTCCGGCTCATGAAAGGCAATCTGGAGGAGCCTGGGCAGCCACGCGGGAGGGAGGCCTTTGGGCCTGAACCGTGGCCGGTTCAGCACCTCCCGGTATTCCGTCGCGATGGAGGGGCAGACGTGGAGCGGCGCCTGCCGCAGCAGCACCCGCTCCAGGATCCGCGCGACATCGCTGCCGGGTCTCAAGGCCGCCGAGACGAGGATGTTCGTATCCAGGACGACGGCACGACTCATGCGCTGCGCTTCGGCTGCCCGATGCTCTCTCGAGCCGCGCGGATCTCGGCTTCGACGTCTTCCATGGAGGTCTGATCGAGCCCGGCCTCCACGGCGCGCTCCTGATCCTGGCGCAGGGCCAGCACCGCCGCGAGACCTTCTGCAAGGTCCAGGACCGCGCTGCGATCGTCGGGAGGCACCTGAAGCAGGACGAACTCACGATCGCGGCCTGTGAGCAGCACCGGCTCGGCGGAGAACCCAAGGCCGAGCGCCTTCACGCCTTCGCGCTGGAACTCTCGCAGCGGAATGGTCTTCATGACGGCACTCCTCTGTGCGCGTGTCGCCGTTTTGACGACGCACGAGAAAGTGTACCACGCGGAACGCGGCGGCGATTTCCGGCCGCGGTCGCCCAGGAAGAATGGAGACTGCCGCGACCGACCATCTGCTGACCTGGCGTCAAGAACCCTGCTCTGGAAGAGAGGGCCGACCAGAGGGATCTCAGGACGCGCGGCTTCCCATGGCCGACCTGAGCGCCGCGCAGATGAGCTCCTGAGAGGGCACCCCGCCGGACCCGGCGGGCGGAGGATACGAGCGTCAGCCGAGACCGAAGTCGGCGCTCTCGTCTGCCTCAGGCTGCACGTCACGGCCGCAGACGCGGATCGTGGGCGAGCCGGGGAAACGCAGCCGCGCCGCCATCCCAGCATCGAGGACGAGCGTTTCGGTCAGGTCGACGAGCACGCCGAGCGTCTCCGCCGCCACGTACACCGCCTGCCTCGCCGCCTCCCAGCGCCCGCAGCCTTCCGCGTGCAGGATCTCGACGGAGATGCCCATCGGCCGGCGCTGCTCAGCCGCTCGTGACCCGCAGCACGGCGGAGCCGTGCACGCGGTCTTCCTTGAGGTCGAGCAGCGCCTCGTTGGCGCGCTCGAGCGGGTACTCCTGCACGCGGCTGACGACGGGCACGAGCGCCGCGTCGCGCAGCAGCTCGCGCGCGTCCCGGCGCGTGCAGTTGGCCACGCTGCGCACCACGCGCTCGCCGTAGATCCACGGGTACTCGATTGCCGGGATCGGCGACGAGTAGATCCCGCCCAGCGCCACGATGCCGCCCTTGTCCAGGTGGCGCAGCGCGTCCACTGCCAGCTCTCCGGCCGGCGCGAAGACGATCGCGGCGTCGTAGAGCACGCCGGGATCGTCGCTCGACTCGCCGGCCCACACCGCGCCCAGGTCGCGGGCCATGGCGCGGTGCTCCTCGTCACGGGCGATGCCGTACACGTCCCAGCCGCGCCAGATGGCGACCTGCGTGCACAGGGAGGCGGCCGAGCCGAAGCCGTAGATGGCGAGGCGCCTGGGGCGAGCTTCGGCCCCGGCAGGCCCCGCGTCGCCAGGCAGCCCGGCGTCGTCGCCCACCACGCCGATGAGGCGCAGGCAGCGATAGCCGATGACGCCGGCGCAGAGGAGCGGCGCGGCGGCGAGGGCGTCCATGCCGGCCGGCAGCCGGTAGACCCAGCCGGCCGACGCGACCGTGTACTCGGCGAAGCCGCCGTCGACGTCCCAGCCTGTGAAGCGCGCGTGATCGCAGAGGTTCTCGCGGCCGCTGCGGCAGAAGCGGCAGGTCTCGTCGGTCTGGTGCAGCCACGGCACGCCGACCCGGTCGCCGAGGGCGAGCGGCGGCGCGCCCGGGTCGCCTCCCGGCGCGATCGACTGGGCGCCGAGTCCGAGCCCCACCACCTCGGCGACGATCTGGTGGCCGGGGACGACGGGCGAGCGGTGCGGCGGCAGCTCGCCCTCGAGGATGTGCAGGTCGGTGCGGCAGACGCCGCAGGCCAGCACGCGCAGCAGCACCTGGCCGGGACCGGGCTCCGGCACCGGCAGCTCGACCAGCCGCAGCGGCGCCTCCGCCACGGGCCCGGGCGCCGCCAGCTGCATCGCGCGCATCTTCACTTGCCTTTGATCACCAGCAACGTGATGTCGTCGAACTGCGGCTCTCCGGCGCAGAAGTCCTCCACGGCGGCGAAGATAGCGTCGACGATCTCCAGCGCGGTCCCCCCGTCGTGCGCGCGCACGACGTCCAGCATGCGCTCCTCGCCGTACATCCCGAACAGGCTGTCGATCGCCTCGGTGACGCCGTCGGTGTAGAGCACCGCCACGTCTCCGGCGCCGATCGCGACCGTGCTCGACGTGTACTCGCGGCCGGCCCGCGCGCCGAGCGCGATGCCGGTCGGCAGGAGCCGTTCGACCATCCCGTCGCCGCGGAACACCAGCGGCGGGTTGTGGCCGGCATTCACGTAGGTGAGCTCGCGCCGTTTCTCGGAAAGCAGGCCGTAGAACATGGTGACGAACATTCCTGCCGAGGCGTCCTGCGCGATCACGTCGTTGGCGTCCTCGATGGTGCGCGCCGGGTCGGGGTGGACGTGCGCGTTGACTCGCACCACGACCCGGGACAGGGCCATGAAGAGCGCGGCCGGGACGCCCTTGCCGGCGACGTCGGCGATCAGCACGCCCAAGGTCTCGTCGCCAAGCGCCATGACCTCGAACGGGATGGCGTCGAAGAAGTCGCCGCCGACCTCCTTGGCCATCACGCACCGTCCCGCGATGTCGTAGCCGCCGAGCTGGGGGATGACGTCGGGCAGGAAGCTCTGCTGGATCTCCCGGGCGATCTCCAGCTCGGCGTTCGAGCGCGCCAGCCGCTCCTCCATCTCGCGACGCTCGGTGATGTCGCGCACCGTCTCGATGGCCCCCGTGAGGTTGCCGCCGGCGTCGCGCAGCGGCCCGGCCTTCGCCCACAGGTATCCGCCGTGGCCGCGGAACGCCGGCACGAAGATGTCGACGACCAGGGTCTCGCCGTCGCGCGCGATGTGGTCGTAGCGGTCGGCGAGCTCCTCCGGCGGGAGGAAGACGAGGTCGGCGAGGATCGGCTGGCGCTGCCCGTAGAACGGCAGCGCGTACTCGTGGTCGCCGCGACCGACCATCTCGGCCGCCGGCACGTCCGTGAGCACTTCCATGGCGTGGTTCCAGGCGATGACGACGCCCTCCGTGTCGATCACCATGGTCGGGTCGGGGAGGAAGTCGATGATGTCCGAGAGTCGGCGCCTGTTCGCTTCGGCGTCCTGCTCGGCCATCTTGCGGTCGGTGATGTCGCGGATGGTCTCGATGGCGCCGGTGACCTCGCCCGCTGCCCCGTACAGCGGGCTCGCCTTCGCCCAGAAGTACGCGCCCCGGCCCTGGAAGTCGGGGATGTGGATGTCCACGACGAGCGTGTCGCCCACGTGCGCGATGTGGTCGTAGCGGTCGGCCAGCTCCTCGGGCGGCAGGAAGATGAGGTTGGCGAGCATCGGCCGGCGCACGCCGTAGAAGGGCAGCGCGTACTCGTAGTCGCCGCGGCCGAGCATGTCCTGCGCGGCGACCCCCGTCATCTCCTCCATCGCCCGGTTCCAGGCGATCACGACACCCTCCGTGTCGATCACGAACGTCGCGTCGGGGAGGAAGCCGATGATCCCGCCCGAGAGTTCGTCGCTGACCCCAGACACCATGCCACCTCCGTCTCCGTGTCCGCGAGCGCCGACAGGCGCACCGCCCGCGGAGAGCCTACGGCACCGGGCGGGAAGCGCAAGGGAGGCCGCCCGCGACGGCCGCCCGGCAGGTCAGCCTACGACAGGACGTCCTTGCGCCGGAACATGATGTACGCGGCCACCGTCAGCCCCACGCTCCACGCGGCGAAGCTCTCGATCCCCTTGACGATCGGCCGCCAGTAGACGGGGTCGCGGAAGAAGTTGAGGAACTCCGAGTAGTAGTAGGGGAACACCCACGGCCGCAGCCACGCGAAGTAGCTGAAGGCGATGACGATGTTGATGGCGATGTAGATGACCACGGTGACGATGAGCGCCGTGAGGCTGGAGTCGGTGACGACGGAGCAGAGCAGGGCCAGCGACACCATCGTCGATATCGCCGCCAGGCCGAACAGGTACACGAGCAGGGTCAGGCCGAATCCGTGGGCGATGCTGATCGTGCTGCCCGACAGCGTCACCATCGGATGCAGGCCAAAGAACAGCCAGCCGAAGAGCAGACCGCTCACGAGCAGGATGGCCGCGCCGAAGGCGAGGTAGAGCATCGCCGCGGCCCACTTGGCGAGCAGCATCGCGCCGCGGCGCACCGGGCGCAGCAGGATGATGCGCAGCGTCCCCAGCTCGGCCTCGCCGGCGATCATGTAGCCGCCGACCATCGCCGCCGCCAGAGGCAGCATGAAAGGGATGAGCACGGCGAGCGCGGCGAGCGGCACGTACATGCCGTTGCCGAGCACCTTGTCGAGGAAGGCGGGCCCGCCCCCGCCTCCGCCGCCCTGATCGTGTGAGAGGCGGATGGCGAGCGAGATGAGGAACGGGATCACCGCCGCGCCGCCCCAGATCAGGTAGGTGCGGCGCTGGAAGAGGAGCTTGACCCACTCGCGCCGCAGCGGCCCCCAGGCGTGGCCGCGCATGCGCGGCGCGGTGCTGCCGTGGGCCGCGTCCGGCTGGGCGCCGAGTGAAGCAGCGTCCGGCGCCGCGGTCGCGGCGGGAGGTGCGATCGGCGCTGCGTTCCCGGGCGTGCTCATCGCCGCCTCCCGAGGACGCGCGCGATGCCGCGGCGACGACTCTCGACCGCCGGCTTGGCGTCGTCGTCGCTGGTGAGCTCGAGGAAGAAGTCCTCGAGGCCCTGCTCGGGCGCCGGCACGACGGCGCGGACGGCGATGCCGTCCGCGACCAGCCGGCGCACCATCTCGGGCACGCCGTCCTCATCGGCCTTGACAATGAGAAAGCCCTCGTCTTCGCTCACCCCGGCGGCGCCGAACTGCGCCTTGAGCGTCTCGGCCGCCTTGCCCTGGTCGTCGGTGAGCACCTTGACCGCGTCGTTCTGCGGGCGGAGCTCCGAGACCTTGCCCTGCACCACGACGTGACCCTTGTTGAGGATGACGGCGCGCGTGCAGACCTGCTCCACCTCGTGCAGCAGATGGGAGCTGAGGAAGACCGTGGTGCCGGCCGCGCCCAGCTCGCGGATGAGCTCGCGCACGTCCTTCATGCCGCGCGGGTCGAGGCCGCTGGTGGGCTCGTCGAGGACGATGAGCTCCGGCGAGTGGAGCAGCGCCTGGGCGATGCCGAGGCGCTGCTTCATGCCGTGGCTGAAGCCGCCGACGCGGCTCTCGGCGCGCTCGAGGAGGCCGGCGATCTCGAGCACCTCGTCGATGCGCTCCTCGCTGACCGGGCCGGTCATGCTGCCCAGCAGGCGCAGGTTGCGGCGCGCGCTCATGAGCGGGTAGAAGGTGGGATCGTCGACGAAGCCGGCCACGTGGCGCAGCGCGCCCTGCAGTTCGCCGGGCACACGGTGACCGCAGACCTCCGCGTGCCCGCTCGTCGGATGGATGAGGCCCAATACCAGCCGGATGACCGTCGTCTTGCCGGCGCCGTTGGGCCCGAGGAACCCGAACACGTCGCCGGCGCAGACCTCCATGTCGAGGCCGTCGACGGCGCGCAAGGAGCCGAACTGCTTGGTGAGCGCGTGCGTGCTGAGGACGACCGGGCGGCCGGAACATCCTTTCTGCTCCGGCCGCCCGGTCGATCCGCTCTGTCCTTCGGTCTGCGTCTGCGCTTCCGCGACGCCAGGCGTCACGTTGTCGTCCACTTCACTGTACGGAGCTGACGAACGCCTGGAGGTCGGCCTTGGGCACCATGCCCCCGGCCACCAGCGTCGTGTCTCCCTTCTGCCAGATGTACACGCCGCCGAGCGCGGTGGTGAGCGAGCGCACCGTGGCGCCGTTCACCGTCGCCGTGTCGACGAGCGCCGGCAGAGCCTTGAGCTGCTTGTCCAGGGCGGCGGTCGTCTGGGTCTCGGCGAGGGCGATCGTGCCGAAGCCCTTGCCGTAGAGGAGCACCGTCGTGGGGCCCATCGGCGCGACCGTGACGTGCGTCGCGGCGCCCTTGGGCAGCGTTCCCTGGGCGTTGCCGCCCATCATGCCGGAGGCCTGGAGCACGCTCATCAACGGCTTGCCGACGGCCGTGAGCGGCCCGCCCTTGTCGACGACCGCGGCCATGTCGAATGGGCGCGCCGTGTACCCCGCGGGCGAGTACACGTGGTAGCGCACCAGCTTCTGCGCCGCGGGCACGCTCAGGAACGCGGACTTGAGGAGCTTCTGCAGCGCCGACTCCTGTGCCTTGGTCGGCTTGGCGTGCTTGCCCGTCCAGTCGCCCTTGTGGCCCTTGTGGCCCCTCATCGCCTTCGCGGCGTCCATCGTCTTCGTCGTCACCTTGGTGCCGGCCGGCGGCGTGAAGTCGAACGTCGAAGCGGGGATCGCGTCGTAGGACACGGTCGTGAAGCCGAACTGGATCACCGGCGCCGTGACGTCCTTGGCGAAGACCTGCAGTTGCAGCGGCACGAACGTCTTGCCGTCGATCGCCGCCTGCACCGAGCCGAGGGCGGTGTCGGTGGCCGTCGGCGTCATCGTGAGCAGGTAGACGTCCTGGCCGGCGATGGTGGTCTGCCCGGTCACCTCGACCTTGGCGAGCGGCGCCAGCCGCTCGAGGTACGTGGCGATCGTCGCCGGGGTCGCCATGCTCGGCGGCGACAGCGGCGTGGGTTCGGCGCCCGCCGGCGGCTTGCCGGTGAGCACGACGTGCTTGGCGGTGTTGGCGGCAGCGTCGTACATCCACAGGTCGTGCGCCTGAGCGTTGGCGACCACGACTTGATCGCCTCCAGAAGTGCCCTGAGACTCGATCTTCACTCCGGCGGAGCTCCTCCAGATGCGACCGCCGCCGTTGCCGGCGAGCGGGAGCTTGGCGGCAGCATCGCCAAAGCCGGCGCTGCTGGCGGCCGACAGGTCGCCCAGCAGGGTGTTCTGCCACGCGACGTCGCCGCTGATGCTGGTCGTCTTCTGGTCCTGCTGCGCCATCTTGGCGAGGAGATCGCCGGCGGTGATGTTCGGCAAGTTGTTGGCCTGGGCGCCGGCTACGGCGACCACGCCGGCAATGACCGCCGCCACGACGACGACGGCCAGAACCAGGTAGATGACGAGCTTGGACCTCATGGAGGCTCCCTTCGGAGTTGTCGCTGTCTATGGTGTACCCCGGGGCGCGCGGCATCGCAACCTTACGGCCGCGCGCCGTAACGCACCTTCACGCGCGCGTGCGCCTCACGGCAGCGCGCGCACGTAGTCCTTCCATCCGGCGTAGAAGTCATCCCAGCTCACGCCGAGGCTGCTCTGCACGGCGTCGACGATGCCCTTGGCGCTGAGGTCGGAGTCCGCCACCGCGACCACGAACTGCTTGACGTTGTCGAGGCCCCAGCGGTGCGCCACGTACAGGATCACGGAGCCGGCCTCGAGATAGCCGAGGCGGACCTGGTCGGTGGAGTTGCCCTTCCACAGGTCCTTCGTCGCGATGACCTCGGGCAGCGGCCACAGCTGGTTGCCCGAGGCGACCTCCTCCTTGAGCGGCGTCCAGGAGCGCCCCTGCTCCACCGCCATGCCGAGTCCTTCCTCGAGGAACATCGGCGCGTGCTTGGTGGCGAGGAACCAGCGCAGCGTGTAGGCGTGCGTCAGCTCGTGCGCGAGCATCAGCGGGAGCCAGGCGCCGGTGCCGTCGAGCGACGGTCCGAGCACGCCGATGTCGCGCACGCGGTAGTAGTGCAGCGCCATGCGCGGGCCGGCATTGGAGAAGAAGCGGAAGCGCGACTCGACCGGTCCGCCGCCGAGCGAAGCCTGCATGTCCTCGAGCGAGGAGTACACGGAGACGACGACGGCCGCCTTGGGCCGCAGACCCAGCCCGGCGGCCAGGCGCGCGCGCGCCGCGGCGCCGGCATCGGCGACCCGGAGTGCGCGCTTCTTGACGCGCCGGTCGGCGACGACGACAAGGCCGTTGCGCTGGATCACGAGCGGCTGGTGCGTCCACATGAGGTACTCGCGGCGCGCGACCTCGGGCGTGTGGTCGCCGGCGATCACCACGCGGCTGCCCAGGTGCGCGAAGTCGAGGTCGCGTTCGGCGGCGACCCGGTCGGCCGGCCCCGCGCGCCCGAGCATTCCGTAGGCGCGCACCACGAAGCGACCCGCGTGGCCGGGGGACGGCGCGGCGTCGAACGAGAAGCCGGTCCACGGCAGCGGCTGCAGGTGGCTGTAGAGAGCCTCGATCGTCTTGCGCACGCCCGCGTCGCCCGTCGGCAGAGCGGCGAGGAACGCCGCGTGGTCGCCGGCGCGCAGAGCCGCCGCCGCGCGGTCCAGCAGCGTCTGCGCTTCGGCGCGGGTGACCGCGCCCGCCTGCGGCGGCGCGGTCCGTGCTTCCTTGAACGCGAGCGGCAGAAACGCGACGAGCCCGGCGAGCACGAGCGCGGCGGCGGCCAGCGAGCCGAGCACGAGCCACGGCCGCGCCCTGCGAGAGCGGCCAGGACGCGCCGGACCGGGCGTGCCGGGGACGCCTGGGGCGCCCGCCGGACCGGGAGCGAGCGGGGCGGGTCTGCGCGGCGGGGCTGACATCGTGACTCATTGTACGCGGCGCGGCGTGCTCGAGCGCCGGAGCGCCGCGGTCGCCACGCGGGGCGGAGGGATCGAGTCGCCGCGCGCCGCGGTCCGGCCGCGGCTCGCCACAGCAGGGCGTCGGCTCGACCGCCGGCCGTGAGCTTGGCCGCCCCCGCGGATGGCGGTAGGCTGTGACGATGACTGAGCCTCCTTCGGGCAAGCCCTACACGAGGTACGCCGGCCAGGACGGCGCGCCCAGCGACGGTGCCCCGGATCGCGCCTCATCGGGCCCGGCGGCAGCGCCTCCGCATGAGCCGCGCCGCGGCTCCTCCGGCGGGCGGCCGCCGCACCGCAGGCGCAGCGGCTTCATCCTTTTGCTCGTGATCTTCGCGGCGCTGGTGCTGGCGGCCGCCGCCGTGGCCGCCGTGCACCCCTTCGGCGGCGGCGCCAAGGACGCCCCGGCGAACACCGCTCAGGCGGGCGCGAGTGGCGCGCAGGCGACCGGCCGGCCGACGGCCACGCAGACCCCCAGGCCGACAGCCACGCCGACCCCCAAGCCGACGGCCACGCCGAAGTCCTTCACGGTCACCGCCGGCGGCGACACCATGGGCGGGTTCGCGGTCAGCAGCGTCGTCGGTCGCCTCGGCGCCGGACTGTTCAAGAGCATCGCACCGGTGTTCAAGGCCAGCGAGTACGGCTTCGTGAACCTCGAGTCGCCGCTCACCTACCACGGCGACCCGCAGAGCTGGAAGGACGTCGTCATCAAGGGCAACCCGGCGCTGGCGCCGGCGCTGGCCAAGAGCGGCATCGACGTGGTGACGCTCGCCAACAACCACGCCGGCGACCAGGGCGACAGCGGCCTGCTGGACACGCTCAAGTACTGCGCCCAGGACCACATCGCCGTCGTCGGCGCCGGCCGAGACCTCGCCGGCGCCCGCCGTGGCGTCGTCCTCAAGAAGAACGGCGTGCGCGTCGCCTACCTCGGATTCGCCGACGTGCTGCCGGCCGGGTACCCGGCCACATCCACGAGCCCCGGCACCTCGCCGGGCAGAGCCGACATCTCGGCCGTCAAGAAGGCGATCAAGACGGCGGCCGGCAAGTCCGACTTCGTGGTCGTAGGCTGGCACTGGAACTTCGAGTACAAGACGGCGCCGACCGCGCTCGAGCTGAGCGAGGGCCACGACGCCATCGACGCCGGCGCCGACCTCGTCTTCGCCCATCACCCGCACGTGCTCGACGGCGTCCAGGCCTACCACGGCGGGCTCATCTGCTACAGCCTCGGCAACCTCGTGTTCAGCGGCTTCGGCGGCACGGGTGCGCAGACCATGCTCGTCAAGACCAGGGTCACGAAGCAAGCGATCGACGCGCAGCTCATCCCGGTGCAGATCGACTCGCTCGGCATCCCCACGCTGGCGCACGGCGGCATGGCGGCGACCATCCTGAGTCGCGTCAGGAGCCTTTCCGCGAACCTCGGCACCAGGGTCAAGATCGCCAACGGCAAGGGCTACGTGCACGTGACGCGGTGACGGCGCTCTCGCCGGCTCCAAGATCCCCCGCAGCGCCGTGACGTTCATCCTCTGTCCCAACACGGCCGTGGACCGCGTGCTCGAAGTCGACGCGGTCCGGCCCGGCAACACGATGCGCTGCCGGGCGCTCAGCGAACAGGCCGGCGGCAAGGGCGCCAACGTGGCGCGCGCCCTGCGCGCGCTGGGCGGCGCCTCACTTCTCGCCGGCTTCGCCGCCGGCCACAACGGCCGGCTGATCGCCGAGCTCGCCGACGACGAATGGCTCGAGATCGAGCTGGTCGCGATCGGCGGCGAGGCCCGCGTCTCGACGGTGGTGCTGGCCGCGGACGGGCCGCCGACGCACCTCTTCGAGCACGGCCCGGACATCGACGCGGCGGCGGAACGCGCGCTCGTCGCCGCGGCCGCCGCGCGGCCGGCTCGGCCCGGCGAGTGGGCGATCGTCGACGGCGCCGCTCCTCCCGGGTCGAGCGAAGGCTTCTACGGTGCGCTCTGCCGCGCGCTGCGCACCGCCGGCTACCATGTGATGGTCGACGCCACCGGCGCGCAGCTCGCCGGCACGCTGCGCGAGCGCCCTGATTTCGTCAAGGTGAACCTCGCGGAGGCATGCTCGGCGGTCGGCGCGGAGGTGGGCAGGCCGCCGGCCGGTGCCGCCTTCCCGGCCGCCGGCAAGACTCCAGCCGCCTGCGCGGACGCCGAAGCGACCGACGGTAGCGGAGCCGGCGCGGCGGGCCCGCAGGGCCTCGCCGCCGCGGGCCTCGAGCTGAGTCGCCGCCTGGTCGCCGCGGGCGCCGGCGGTGCGGTCGTGACTCTCGGGCCCGCCGGAGCGGCCGGCCTGATCGACGGCGGTGAGTGGCTCGTGCGCACGCCGCCGGTGCAAGCCGTGAACACTGTCGGCTCCGGCGACTGCTTCGCCGCCGGCCTGCTGCTCGGCTTCGAGCGCGGCGACGGCACCGAGGCCGCGCTCCGGGTTGCGGCGGGCGCGGCGGCGGCCAACGCGGCCTCAGCGCGCACCGGGCACTTTGACCTCGCGCTCGCCCGCGACCTCGCCGCGCGAGCCGTCGCCGGCGCTCCGGCTACGGGGTGACCGCCGCCGGGCCGCACTCGCCGCGCTCCGCTTTCTTCCCCCGCTCGCGCCACCTACACTGACCTGACATGCGCCCCGTCCTCTTCCAGATCGGTCAGTTCAAGTTCTACAGCTTCGGCCTCATGGCCGCGCTGGCGCTCATCGTGCCCGGCCTCACCCTTGTGCGACCGCTCATCCAGCGCCGCGGCATCGAGGGCGAGTTCTCCTACGAGCTCATCATCGCGGCGGGCGTGGGCGGCTTCGTCGGCGCCCGCATCTACTGGATGGTCGAGAACTGGAGCGAGGTCCACACGCACTTCGTGAGCTCGCTCTTCGGCGGCATCGGCTTCGTGTGGTACGGCGGCCTCATCGGCGGCTTCGTCGGGGTCGTGGCCTGGACGCTCATCCGCCGCCACCCGCTCGACATCGTCGCCAACGCCATGGCGCCGGCGGTCGCGCTGGGCTACGCCATCGGCCGCATCGGCTGCCAGCTCGCCGGCGACGGCGACTACGGCAAGGTCTCCAGCCTGCCGTGGGCGATGGGCTACCCGCACGGCACCGTCCCCACGCCGCCCGGCGTGCGCGTCCAGCCCACGCCGATCTACGAGATCCTCGCCATGAGCTTCGTCGCCTGGATCCTCTGGCGCCTGGCGACGCGCTACGACAAGTCGGGCTGGTGGACCTTCGGCTGGTTCCTCGTGCTCTCGGCGGTCGAGCGCTTCCTCGTGGAGTTCGTGCGCCGCAACCCGATCTGGTTCCTGCACCTCACGCAGCCACAGTGGCTCTCGATCCTGAGCTTGGTCGCGGGGGTCGTGCTGATCATCGTGTACGGGAAGCGTCCGGCGGTGCACGCGACCCCGACGCCGATTTCGCCGGCCAAAGCGCAGCGCGTAGCGAACTAGTCCGGCCCGTGCCCTACGCGCCCAACGCGGCGGCTCGGTAGATCGGCGCCAGCGCCGCGTAGAACTGGCGGTAGGTCTCGTACATGCGGTCGTAGACCGCCTGGTTGGCCTCTTGAGGCTCGACGACGCGCTTCACCTTGATCAGCTCGTCGACAGCGTCCATGTTCGGATAGATCCCCAGCCCGACTGCCACCGCCAGGGCTGCGCCCATCGCTCCGGCTTCGAGGGGGCTCTCGACCACGTTCAGGCGTCTCGTCGTGACATCGGCGATGATCTGCGTCCACAGCGGGCTGGCGCTCCCGCCGCCGATGGCCTGCATGGCGTCGATCTCGAAGCCCACCTTCTCCATCGCCTCGATGATCCAGCGAATGTGGAACGCGATCCCCTCCATCACGGAGCGCGTCAGGTGAGCGCGCGTGTGCCCCATCGACAGCCCGAGGAATCCGCCGCGGGCGTAGTGATCGAGCACGGGGGCCCGTTCGCCGGACAACCAGGGAGTGAAGAACAGGTTGTCGCTGCCCGCAGGCGCGGTGGCTGCCAGCTCGTCGAACACCTGGTACGTGGAGATGCCGCGCTCCCCAGCCTCTCGAGCCTCCTCCGCGCCGAGGAGGTTGCGGTACCACTGCAGCGCGCCGCCGCCAGTCTCCATCTCCCCGGCGATGATCCACTTGTCCGGATCGATGTGGTTGAGCGCCCAGAAGGGCTTCTCGGGATCGTTGCGCAGCGTTGCGCTCGAGACGCCCACCCAGGTGGCGGTGCCGATGCAGAGGTGGGCCCGCCCTTCCCGGTTCGAGCCGGATCCCGATTGCGCCACCGCCACATCGCCGGCGCAGAGCACCACCGGTGTCCCCGCGGCAAGGCCGGTCTGGCCTGCGGCTTCGGGCGTCACTCCGCCAAGCACGTGCGTCGACGGAAAGGCCGGTGGCAGCTTCTCCACCGGGATACCGAGCCGGGCGCAGACCTCTTGGTCCCAGGTCTTGGTGTGGGGATCAAAGAGGAAGAAGACGCTCGCCCCGTGCCAGTCGATGGCCACTTCACCGGTGAGCCGAAAGAGGATGTACTCCTTGCAGTCGAGCAGCCAGCGCGTGCGCTCCCACAGCTCGGGGCGCTCCTCCTTCAGCCAGAGGATCTTGGGCACAATGTCCTTGGCGGTGGGCATGTTGCCGGTGTGCTCGTACATGAAGGCCCGCATGTCGGCAGTGAGCAGGCGGTCTGCCTGCTGCACGCTACGCACGTCCAGCCAGCTGAGCATGCGCCCTATCGGACGGCAGGCCTCGTCCACCGGAAGCAGATTGAACATCTGAGCCGAGACTCCGACGCCCTGCACGTCGTGCGGGTCGATCGCCGACTTCTGGATCACCTCGCGGGTGGTAGTTGTGAACGCCTGCCACAGCTCGTCCGGGTCCTGCTCGACCCAGTCCGGCCTTGGCGTGTAGACCTCGTAGGGTTGATAGGCCGATTCGACGATCCGGCCCTCGAGGTCGGTCAGCACCGCCTTGTCGCCGCCGGTGCCGGTGTCGTGGGCCAGGATGTACTTCTGTGGCATGCGCCTCACCTTTTCGAGATCGGAATGC
This sequence comes from uncultured Thermoleophilia bacterium, assembly GCA_903912585.1. Classification (GTDB taxonomy): domain Bacteria; phylum Actinomycetota; class Thermoleophilia; order UBA2241; family UBA2241; genus CAIXSE01. The sequence continues at coordinate 14,800 of CAIWHY010000077.1, forward strand.
GTGTGCAACCGAAGGGTGCGGCGCGACGGCCGCCCGGGGGACGGGGCCGTCGCGCCGCAAGAGCTGCCGTCACAGGGCAGCGCGTGTTCTCTGCGCCTGCTTCATTCGGAGGGATCCGAGGCGACTGCCTCCTCAGGCTCCAGCGCCTTGCCGGGCATGGTGAGGGAGCGCTTGGTGGCGACCATGTAGATGAAGTAGATCAGCCCCACTCCGACCATGACCACCAGGTAGATCCAAGGATCCTTGAACGATGCATCCCGGAAGATGGAGAGCTCAAACACGAGCCAGACGAGGGCGACGATGATCACCGGCCACTCCCATGCGCCGAGATTGAAGCCCTTCTCAGCCGGCAGTTTGCGCCGTTCGACCACATACAACAGGACGGTCACAAGGTAGATGATCGCCGGCATGAGCGTCGCGGCGCTGAACAGCTTGAACAGCACGTCGGTGCGGGTGGCGAATGATGCCAGCACGATCTCGAGCACGACGCCGACTACGACGGTTGCGATCAAAGGCGTGCGATACGAATGGCTCACGCGGCGGATGGCCTTCCAGCCGGGGAACCGCTCGTCACGCGACATCGCCCACGCGACGCGGCTGGCGGTGATGAAGATGACGAGGCCGCAGGCGAAGATCGAGAAGAAGACGAGGACGAGGAAGACCTTGCCCACGACCGAGCCGAGCACGTGGTCCACGATGTCCGCGACCGGTGTGCCCGACTTCGTCAGGGCCGGGATGTCCCAGGTCGCTGCGGTGATGGCGATCAGGAAGAGAAAGCCCAGAACGCCCGAGAGCAGCACCGACGTCCACATGGCGCGAGGCACGACGCGCTCCGGCTCGTCGGTCTCCTCAGCCAGGTTGCCGCAAGCCTCGAAGCCCACGATGGTGAACGAGCCGAGCAGGAAGGCGAGCACCCAGGGACTGACATGGGTGAGGGTGCCGATCCCGAAGTACGGCGACGCGCCCGCTGCGGCGCCTTTGCTGAAGAGATGACCCCAGTCCAGCTTGCCGGCGATCGCGCCGACGACGACGATGAGGATCGTGAGTCCGCCGATGCCGATGAGCTCGGTCCCCACGGCGACATTGTTCACGCGCTCAGACCACAACGTCGAGAACATGATCAGCAGACACTGCACGAGGATCACCGCGCCGGTGACGATCCAGGTGTTCGCAGTCGTGCCGACGTAGCCGAAGAGCACTGGCGCCACGGCCGAAGCGACGGCATAGTCCACGGCCACCACGTCGACAATGAGGAACGCGAACATGAACCAGCCGACGAGCCAGCCGATGTGCGGATTAGCGAGCCGCGACATCCACTGGTAAGTGTAGCCGGCCAAGGGCATGCGCGAGGCCAGCGCCCCAAACACCAAGGCGACCATCAGCTGCCCCACGATGACGATCGGCCACGTCCAGATGCCCAGAGGGCCGGCCGTGTTGAGCACAAAAGCATAGGTGGTGAAGATGCCGGTGGTGATGGAGATGAACGAGAAACCGATCGCAAACGAGGCGAAGCGCTTGAGGCTTCTATCGAACTCCTGCTTGTAGCCGTACTCGGAAAGGTGGGCGTCCGAGGTGTCCTGTGCGGCCATAATCTCCTCCTTCGCCGGCCTCAGGGCCGGCGCTCGCTGACTGCGTACTGGTGATGACGCCAGTGCCCCGTGGCCAGGGTCAGACCCTTGCCTGCCGACCTCCCTTCGCGGGAACCCCAGCAATGGCGCTGCCGTCGACGCTCGCGATCATGACGTTCAGTCCGGCGCGTTCGAGGCGGGCGACGTCTGCCGGATCGGCGTGATCGTCGGTGATGACCGCGGTGAGAACGGAGACGTCACACACCTTTCCGAAGGCCACCTGCCCAAGCTTGGACGAGTCGGCGAGCACGTAGCGCTCTGCGGCGTGTTCGAGGATGACTCGGCGAGAGGCGATCTCGTCGGGGTAGTAGTCGGTGACACCCATGTCCGGGTGAACGCCTCCCGATCCCATGAAGGCCCTGTCCGCGAAGTAGTCACGGAAGAAGGCCTCGCTGACCGGCCCGAAACATGCGAGGTCGCCGGAGCGCACCCGGCCGCCCGACGTGATCACCTCGATGCCTTCGCGACCGGCCAGGGCATTGGCGACCAAGAGCGAGTTGGTCAGTACGATCCCGCGAAACGCCACGGGCAGCACGTCGGCGAGCTCGGCCACAGTCGTCCCAATGTCCAGAATCACCGTATCTCCGGGCCCGATGAGGCCCGCGGCAAGGCGGCCGATCGCCATCTTCCGGTCGCGATGCTGCGTGAGCCGTTTCTCGAAAGCCGGCTCGAAGGCGCGGGCACTCGTACCGGTCGCGCCGCCGAAGACGCGTCGCACGAGGCCATCCTCCTCCAGAGCCACGAGGTCGCGGCGTATGGTCTCGATCGACACGCCGAGCTCGTCGGCAAGCTCGGCGGGCTTGACCAGGGAGCGGCTACGTACGCGCTCCATGATGACGAGCCGCCGTTCCTCCGGTATCGCTGCGTTCATGTCCCCGCCCCGCTGAGGAAGTTTGTGGAAGTCTAAGCATTTCTGCGGGTAAGAGGCAATACTCTGTGGCACCGGTATGGTGCCGGCGCAGCGACGGCCGTCAGGTACCTGGAGCATTTGGCGCCGCCGCCCGCGGGAATCGCCCCGTTGTGAGCACCGGACGTGGGGTCGTGCCATCAGACGGCACGATCACATGGATTCAGCCGCCAAATCGGCAGGGCCCGCGGCGAGAGGCCGCGCCGCCGGGTCTCGGAGCTACTCCGGCGGCAGCGGCGTCACCCAATCGAAGAGTGGCGGCGGAGCCGGGACTATAATCCGGGGATCCGTGCGCAGCGACGCAACGACGCCGCACGGCGCGCCCCGGCGATGCCGCGGACGCACCGGGCTATCCAGAGGAGGAACGATGTCGAGTCGAAGCAAGAACGAGCTCGTCGAGGTCTGGCTGGTGGAGCCAGGCCAGGAGCGTCCGCGCTTCACCTTCCAGCCGGCGCAGCTCGAGTTCCTCCCTCCCGATGCTCCGCTGCCCGCAGTCGGGGACCTCGTCGTGCTTCCGAGGAAGGTCACCGGCGACGCCAAGGCGCAGGCTTTCGCATGGGGCCGGACGCTCGCACCGTTCCGGGTCGTCGAACGGGAGCACGTCTACTTCCGCGCGAAGAACGAGAAGCACGATCCCGCCGATCCCAAGCCGGCGCACTTCGTGAAGACCCTGCTCTACGTGCGGCGCTTGACGGAGGAGGAGTACGTCGCGACCCCGGGGCAGGCGGCCGGCTGAGCCGCCGGCGCGTGGCTGAGCCGGCGACGCGTGGGTGAGCCGCCGGCGCATTGGTAGGCAGCCGGCGGTCAGCCGCCCTCGGGGCCCTGCGGGATGATCAGCAGCGGGCACGGCGCGGTCTCGAGCAGCTCGCGCACGACGGCGCCGTGGCCGTCCGCGAACGAGCCGTTCCAGGAGAGGACGATGAGCTCGGCGCCGTCGGCGCGCGCCTCTTCGGCGATGGCGAGCGCGGGCGTGCCCACGCGCACGGCGACGCGGTGCCGGCCACCCTCGGGGCACTGCGAGAAGCGCATCGTGAACTCCTCCTGCCAGGCGCTCCACTCGTAGTGCTCCTGGTCCATGATGCGCGGCGCCGGGAAGCTGCCGGTCTCGCCGGGCGTCGAGCCGGTGACGACGTGCAGTATCACGATCTCACGGCCGCGCTTGCAGAAGGCGTCGTCGGCGCGCTTCATGGCGACCGACGCCGAAGGGCTGCCCTCGAGCGGCACGACGAGGCGCCGCAGGCTGGTGAGCGGGCGCATGCCCGGCCTCACCAGCAGGAGCGGCGCCGCGCCGGAAGCCAGCATCGCCTCAGCTACGTGCCCGAAACGGCCCGCGGCGTTGGCCTTGCGCTTGCCTTTGTTGACGGGCGAGGGATGCAGCCCCACGGCGATGGCCTGCAGGTCGGCTTTGGCGGCGAGGCCGGCGAGCGTCGCCGCGGCCTCGCCTTCCAGGTCTATGACTTCGAGGTCGGCAAGGTCGGCGCTGCCCAGCTCGACGCCGCCGGCCTCATGCACGTGCACCACGCGTGGCTCCCAGCCGGCGGCTTTGGCCAGGTTGCGCGCACTGGCCACGAGCTCCTCGTCCGCGCGCGTGTCGGCGACCGCGATCAGCAGGGTCATGAGGCGTCGACCTCCCGGTTCACGACTGGACCTCCCAGGCTGCTCCGTCCCGGCGCCGCAGCCGGTGCTTGCCGGGCTCGAGCTCGCGCTCGACCCCGTCCAGCACCACGCGCAACGGCGCCCTCTCCACGAGTATGCCCACCTCGACCCCGCCCTTGCGCCGGCGCAGGTCGAACTCGGCGCGCGAGCCGCGGAACCACAGGGGCACGCGCACGCGCTTCCAGGCCGGTGGCAGGTGCGGGTCGATGAGCAGCGACTCCTGGCGCCGCTGCAGGCCGGCGAAGCCCATCACCGCGGCCTGCCAGAGGCCGCCCATTGTGGCCATGTGCAGGCCGCGCGCGGCGTTGCCCATGTTGTCGGCGAGGTCGATCGCCGCCGCCATCTTGAAGTCGTCCACGGCGTCGTCGACGGCCCCGAGGCGCGCCGCCACGGCTGCGTGGATGCCGGGGCTGAGCGAGCTGCCATGGCTGGTGATGGGCTCGTAGTAGTCGTAGTTGGCGAGCGCCACGTCGTCGCCGTACTCGTCCGAGAGCACGTGGCAGAGCATCACCACGTCGGCCTGCTTGACGACCTTCGCCTTGAGCGTGACCTCGCGGCCGAGCATCATGTCGGCCGCCATCGGCCGCGGGCGCAGCTTCTCGATGGGCACGTCGTCCATCTCGTAGAACCCGGCGAACTGCTCGAAGAGCTTGGTCGCCGGGTCGAAGCCGTCGACGAGCCGGTCGGCGACCAGCAGCCAGGCCTCGATCTCGCCGCGGCTGAGATCGAGGCGCGCGCGCAGCTCGTCGGCATAGGCGGGGTCCCAGCCGTCGAGCCAGGCCAGCGCCTCCACCGCCTTGCGGATGTTCCAGCGCGCCAGCACGTTGGTGTAGGCGTTGTCGTCCACGCCCTCGTGATACTCGTCCGGGCCCACGACCATGCGGATGTGGTAGCGACCATCCGCGTCGAGCGACGAGCGCGAGGCCCAGAAGCGCGCCGTCTCGAGCAGCATCTCCACGCCCATCGTGGCCATGAACTCGTCGTCGCCGGTCGCCTTCCAGTACTCCCACGTGCCCCACGCGACGTCGGCGGAGATGTGGTGTTCCATCAGGCCGGAGAGGATGGGCACCATCTCGCCGTCCGGGCCGTAGCCGTACGGCGGCGTCGTCTCGACGCCCTTGTCCGCGGACTCCCACGGGTAGAGCGCGCCCTTGTGGCCCATGTGCCCGGCCTTCTCGCGCGCGCCGGGGAGGTTGCGAAAGCGGTAGGCGAGAAGAGTCCGCGCCGTCTGCGGGTGCGAGTAGATGTAGAAGGGCAGCGTGAAGATCTCGGTGTCCCAGAAGACGTGCAGGAAGTAGCTCATGCCGCCGAGGCCGCGGGCGCCCACCGAGACCGTGTCCTTGGTGGGGTGGGCGGTGCTGATCATGTGGTAGATGCTGAAGCGCAGCGCCTGTTGGTCGCCCGGGTCGCCGTCCACGACGAGGTCGGCGTCGTGCCAGCGCTCGTCCCACGCCGCGCAATGCCGGCGCAGCAGCTCGTCGTAGCCGAGCTGCTCGGCGCGCTCGAGGGCGCGGCGAGCGGCGTCGCCGGAGGGCACGCGCGTGCGCGCCGAGACGATGGCCGCGTAGCGGTCGATGGTGGCGGGGTCGCCCGCCTCCAGGCGGCCGCCGATGACTTCGCGGCCCTGATCCAGCATGCGCGCCACCGGCGAGCCGGGCGCCGGCCGCGTGGCGACGGCGAGCGCGTGGCCGCCGCCGTTGCGGCCGCGCGTGCGCGCGATGAAGCCGCCGGCGTCGAGCATCTCGAACTCGGTCTCTTTCGTCGGCCCGCCGGCGTGACTGACGCCGACGGCGCCGGCCCAGATCACGCGCGCGCCGCCGTCCTCGGGCGTCGCCTCGGCGCGCAGAGCGAGCAGCTGGCGGTCGGCCAGGGAGGCGAAGCGGGCGGTGCGCACGCGCAGCATGTGCCCGCTGCGCAGCCGCTGGCGCCAGTACCGGTAGACAACGGCGTGGCGCATGTCGAGGACGCGCTCGTGCTCCACGAGTTCGCCGTTCGAGAGGTTGACCACGCTGCCCCAAGCCTGCAGACGCAGGCCGATCCAGTCGGGGGCCAGTACCGGCTGGCGAAACGACGGGTCGCCGGTGCCGTCGCCGAAGACGCCGGCGACGAAGGTGGCAGGCGTGCTCACGGCGGACCCCTCTTCGAGCGCGCCGCGCGTGCCCGTCTCGCCGTTGGCGACCGTGAGCAGCGTCTCGATCTCGCGCTCGCGGAACGGGTCGAAGCCCTTCACTTCAAAGCGCCAGGCCGGGTCGTGCGTAGGCTCCGGGAAGCTGCGGTGCGCCACCTCCTCGCGCTCCGAGAGCTGGTCGTGCAGGATGCGCAGGAAAGCGTCTGGGCCGCC
>CAIWHY010000078.1 GCA_903912585.1 uncultured Thermoleophilia bacterium
GGCGCAGGCCGATCTCGCGCGTCTGCGCGGGCTCCTGCTTGAGCTGGGGAGCCTCGCCGAAGCGGCAGGCGCCCTCGCCGCCCACCTCGGCGACTCGCTCGCCGTCTCGTACCTCAGCGACGACTTTTCCGAGGCACAGGAGGCCAGGCAGGCGCTCGCCGGCGTCGGCGCCCTCTGTGCCACCCTGCGCCGCACCGCCGCCGACACCCAGGAGTGGGCCGCCGGCATCGACGGCGACCTGCCGGGGCTCACCTTCTGCTGACCACGAGCGCTCTGAGCCTGTCCCCAGCGGCTTCCCGGAGCCTCGGGTGACGTTCGCCACAGGAGCTTGACCCTCCCAGCGAGTGGCGCGATACTCGAGCCATTCCACCCCCACGGGGCATGCTCCGTGGCCCCCCCGGGGTTGCGACCCCGGGGGTTTCTTCGTTTCTGGGCTCATCTTCTGCTGACCTCAGCCGGGCGCTGTGCGACAATGGCACCAACACGGAGGTCGCTGAGATGGTCGATCGCGAACAAGTGCTTCAGATCCTCGCCGCGCACCTCGCGGAGTTCCGGACCATGGGCGTGCGCGAGCTGTCCATCTTCGGCTCGCTGGCTCGGGGCGAGGCCACCGAGGCGAGCGACGTCGACGTCCTCGTCGACTACGAGCCGGGCACTCCGCTCAGCTTCTTCCGGGTCTGTGAGCTGCGGTACAGGATCGAGGATCTCCTGGGTGCGCAGGTCGACCTGGTCACGACCGGCGGCCTGCGTCCCGAGATCCGCGACGAGGTGCTGCGCGAGGCCATCCGTGCCGCGTAGGGACTGGCGCCTGCGCGTCGCCGACATGCTCGACGCGGCGGAGACGGCGATGAGCCTGACGAACGGGCTCGAGAAGGCTGAGTTCCTGGCCGATCGCACTCTCGTCGACGCGTCCATCAAGAATCTGAGCGTGCTCGGCGAGGCCGCGGCGCAGATTCCCGACGAGATCGCGCAGCAGTGGCGGGACGTGCCCTGGCGCATGATGCGCGACATGCGCAACCTCATCATCCACGAGTATTTCGGTGTGAACCCGGACATCGTGTGGGGCACGATCAACGACGACCTGCCGGTGGTGGTGCCCGAGCTTCGCCGGATGCTCGAGGGCGAGGAGCCGGCGCCAGACTGACGCGCTCCGATTGCGGTCGCTGTTCTGCCACGCAGCTTCGGGGGCGGTGTACACTGTGGGCAATCTTCCCCGCCGTCCGGGTCCGCCCGCACAGGCGGGGCTTCTTCTTCGGACGGCCAAAGGTTGACATTTGCAGCGGGTTCTTGACGGGCCTGTACCCCGGTGGCACACTGAGGTCATTCTCCCCCACGGGTACATCCCGTGGCCCCCTCGGGGTTGCGACCCCGGGGCTTTTCCTTCTCTGGACCCGCTCGCCGCTTGCCGCCAGGCATCGTCTCCCGACGCTCTGCGTCGTCATTCTGGCTATGCAGAGACGCGCCTCGCAGGCTGAGACCATGAATCAGAAGTACGCCAAGGCGGTCGGCTGCGAAGTCGAGATCAGGCTTGTCTCGGCGCAGGAGTCCACCTCAGGACCCGCCGAGTAGGCCGCGCCGGCCCGAGTCCGTCAGCTCAGCCGGGCGATCACGTCGTCGGCGCTCACGATCTCGGCGAAGCCGGCGCCGAGCGCCGTCACCGTGTTCGCCAGCACGACGTCGTGCGGGACCTCGCGACCTTCGGCGTCCTCGAGGTCGGGGCCCTCGACGGCGTCGGCCGCGAAGAGCACTTCGTAGTCGCGGCCGTGCGCGTCGCGCGCCGTGGTCTCGCAGCAGAAGCTCGTCATGAGGCCGCAGATGACGACCGCGCGCGTGCCGGCGGTGTGCAATACGGCCTCGAGGTCGGTGCCCAGGAAGGCGCTGTAGCGGCGCTTGACCACGATCACGTCCTGCGCCACCACGTGTAACTCGGGGATGAGCTCCGCGCGCGGCGTTCCCTCGACGAACGAGTCCTCTTCGTCGGGTGCGGAGAAGTCGCCCATGCGGCCGCCGTCGCTGAAGTCGGCGCGGTGGGCGTGCTTGACGAACACGAGAGGCAGGCCCTGGGCCCGGAACGCGTCGATCAGTCGGTTCACATTGCCGACGATGTCGCGCGCGTGCTCGACGTAGGCTGGACCGTCCTCGTCGAAGTACTCGCCCTGCACGTCGATGACGAGGAGCGCCACGTACCGGTGTGCCAGGTCGTAGATCATGGCGCGATGCTAGCACCTGACGAGCCGGGGCGGAACGGCGTGGCCTTCAGCGCCGCTCGCGGCGCGCCCGCATGTACTCCACCAGCAGCGCGTCCCGCTCCGCCACGAGCTCGCCACAGGTGCGCGAGCCCTTCTCGGCCGCGAGGCCGGAGGCGAGCGCGGCTCCCGTCTCGGGCGGGAAGGTCGTCCAGGTGGCGAGGTCGCGCAGCATCCCCTCCTTGACGCCGGCGAGGTGCTCCAGGTGGCCGCCGATGCCCTCCTCGCCGCCGCCGAGGTCGTAGAGCAGGTGCGGCCCCATGACGGCCCAGCGCAGGCCGGGGCCGGCGGTCACGGCGCGGTCCACGTCCTCCACCGTGGCGACGCCGCGCAGCACCAGGTCCACGGCCTCGCGCCACAGCGCCGCGGAGAGGCGGTTGGCGATGTAGCCCGGCAGGTCGCGGGTGAGCGTCACCGGTTCCTTGCCGACGGAAGAGTAGAAGGCCGAGGCGCGCCGCATCGCCTCGGGCGAGGTCAGCGCGCCGGGGGCGAGCTCGACGAGCGGCACCAGGTGCGGCGGGTTGTAGGGGTGGGCGGCGAGGCAGCGCTCGGGGTGGGCCGCCGCCGTCTGGATATCCGTGATCGAGAGCCCGGACGAGCTCGTGCAGATGAGGGCGCCGGCCGGCGCTGCCGCACCGGCGGCGGCAAAGACCGCGCGCTTGAGCGCCAGGTCCTCGCGCACGGACTCCTGCACGTGGGTCACGCCGTCGACGGCCTCGGCGAGGTCGGTCGTGGCGGTGAGGTGCGCGAGGCCGAGCTCGACGGCCTCCGGCTCGGCGAGGGCGTGGCCGGCGAGGAAGCGCGCCGCCTCGGCGGCGCGCTCGAGCGCGCCGGCCAGCCGCCCCTCGTCCACGTCGTGCATCCGCACCGTCAGCCCGACAGCCGCAAACAGCCCGGCCCAGCTGCCGCCGGTCAGCCCGGCGCCGATGACGGCTACCGGTCCGTGCGGCGTGTCCGCGGGCTTCGCTTCGCCCCGCCCGCTCTGTGTGCCTGCTGTCTCCATGCCGAGGTACCCTCCGCGTCGGTTGCAGCGATTCTACGTCGGCGCTCGAAATGGGTAGTAGAGTCCCGATGCGGGCGACGACGGGCCCGCCCGCCCCACACGTGAAGGCAGGAGGCACCACATGGCAGACATCAGGCACAAGCGCATCGCCGAGTTCATCGCTCCGTTTCGCGTGACGCCGGGCAAGCGGGTCGTGCTCGCGCGGGACTTCGACCCGGCCTTCAAGGCGGGCATCGCCAGGAAGAAGGACGGCGAGGAGCTGCTGCGGCACGGCGTGGAGCTGCTCGCCGAGTACCAGGACAAGCTCGCCGCGCAGGACACCTACGGCGTGCTCATGGTGCTGCAGGCGCTGGACGCCGCCGGCAAGGACGGGACGATCCGTCACGTCATGAGCGGCGTAAATCCGCAGGGCGTGGAGGTCCACGGCTTCAAGGTGCCGTCCGCGGAGGAGCTCGATCACGACTACCTCTGGCGCTACGCGCAGCGCCTGCCGGCCCGCGGCGACATCGGCATCTTCAACCGCTCCCACTACGAGGAGGTGCTGGTCGTACGCGTTCACCCCGCGATCCTCGACAACCAGCGCCTGCCCGAGGCCTCGCGCAAAGGCGACATCTGGAAGCGGCGCTACCGCGAGATCAACGACTGGGAGCACTATCTCAGCGACCAGGGCTACCGCCTCGTCAAGATCTTCCTGAACCTGAGCAAGGAGGAGCAGCGCACGCGCTTCCTGGCGCGCGTGGACGTGCCCGAGAAGAACTGGAAGTTCTCGAGCGCCGACGCCAAAGAGCGTACGTACTGGGACGACTACCAGAAGGCCTTCAGCGAGATGCTCAGCGCCACCAGCACCGAGTGGGCGCCGTGGCACGTGATCCCCGCCGACCACAAGTGGTTCGCGCGCATCGCCGCCGGCGCCGTGCTCATCGACACGCTCATGCGCATCGACCCGCGCTACCCGGCGGTCGGCGAGGAGCAGCTCAAGGCGCTGGCGCAGACGCGCCTCGATCTGGAGGCTCAGGCTCCGGCCGGCGCCGCGCCGGACCCGGCCGCCGTCGAGATCGCGGCCGAGAAGAAGAAGGCCAAGAAGGCCGCGAAGAAGGCGCAGAAGGCCAACAAGGCGACGAAGAAGGCGAAGAAGGCCGCCAAGGCGGAGGCCGGCGAGTAGGAGGCCGGCGAGTAGGAGGCCGGCGAGTAGGAGGCCGGACACAGCGCAAGGCAAGGGTCGCACGGGGCACGAGGCAAGGGTCGCACGGGGCGCCACATCATGCGCAGCGCTCAGCACCAGATTCGGCACCAGATTCGGCACCAGATTCGGCACCAGATTCGGCACCAGATTCGGCATCGAATTTGGCACCGGGCTCGGAACGCACAAGGTGCGCCCCGGGCTCGAAACGAACAAGGTGCCGCCCCGGGCTCGAAACGAACAAGGTATCGCTCCGGCTGGCGAAGCCGCGCGCCGCTGGGCCGCGCCGTCAGACCGCGCGCCGCTGGGCCAGGCGCCGCCGTCAGACCGCGCCGTCTACCTCAGCCTGGCGTCGAGCCAGTCGAGCACGGCGCCGGCGTTGGCACGCGAGTAGATCGCCGGCGCCATGTGCCCGGCGCCCGGGAGGATCCTGAGAGTCACCGCGCTGGGGCCGAGCACGCGTCGCAGCGCGGCGGCCAGGCGCTGCGATTGCTGCACCGGGACAGTCGAGTCGGCGGTGCCGTGGTCGATGAGGAACGGCGGGTCGCCGGCGCCGATGTAGGTGATGGGATCGGCGGCCTTGACCTTGCCGGGCACGGTGCGCACCGGCGCGCCGAAGTACTGTGACTCGAACGACGAGGGAGCTTCGTGGCCGGTGGGGCCGGCGTGGCTGGCGCGGAAGTCGGAGTCGACTTTGAGCATCGAGATGGGGCCGAACCAGTCGACGACGGCCTGCACGGCGTCGGACTGGCCGGCGTTGCCGAGGGCCGGGTCCGACAGCGCGGCGACGCCGGCCGAAGTGCCGGCCAGGGCCGCCAGGTTGCCGCCGGCGGAGTCTCCCCAGACGGCGATGTGCGCCGGGTCCAGCTTGAAGCGCCCGGCGTTGGCGCGCATCCAGCGGATCGCCGCCTTGACGTCCTGGATCTGCGCCGGGAACTTCGCCTCGCCGCTGAGGCGGTAGTCGATCGAGGCGACCGCATACCCGCGGGCGAGGCCCAGGAGCATCGGCGCCACCTGGCTGTCGCTCTTGTCGCCTGCCATGAAGCCGCCGCCGTGGATCGCGACGATCAGCGGATACGGCGCGGAGCCCGTGGCCGGCAGGTAGAGGTCGAGCTTCTCCGAGGGCGAGACGCGGGCGTACGCGATATCACGCCGCACGGTCGCGTGCTGCCCGCCGGAGCGGCTCGCGGCGGTCGGTGTCGCCGCGACTCCGGGCCTCGATGCGGCCGCGACGCCGGGGCTCGATCTGGCCGTGGCGCTCGGACTCGAGCTGGCCGCGGGCGCCGAGCTGGCCGCGGGCGCCGAGCTGGCCGCGGGCGCCGAGCTGACCGCGCTTCCGCCGAAGGCGGCGAGAGCGGCGCCCGCCGGCGTCAGAAAGAGCAGCGCGAACAAGGCGGCCGCGGCGGCCCTGAGCGCGCGCCGCCCGTCGCCGCTCGCGCGGGCCTGGCTGTTCAGGCGGGCGGGTCTCCTCTTGACTGCTGGTCGGTGCATGGACTGATGATAGCCCGGGTCGCGGCAGGGGCGAGTCGCCCGCTGCGCAGCAACGGACTAGTATGCCGGTTGTGCACCTGCCATGTGACAAGGGAGACCGGCCATGAGCACTTCCTCGCGCTCGTCCAGACCGTTCGCGCTCGGCTCTGCTCTGCTCACGCTGCTCGTCGTGCTGCTGGCGGTGTCGGCGTCCGTCGCGCTGGCCGACAGCCCGGTGACGTGGCAGCCGGCGGCTTCGAGCTACGGCCCGCTGGCGAGCCCGACACCTTTCGCCACCGGCTTCCCGATCCCTGACGGCTATGGAGGCGCCAGCGGCGGTACCCTGCCGACGACTGCCGTCGCGGGGGGCGTCTGGGACGCCGCCTCCGGTGTCTTCACCGTCGGCTTCGCGATCCCGCCGATCACGACCGGTGGTCTGCCGTCCATGGCCCAGACGGAGCTCTCGGCGACGCCCCTCAAGGCCGACACCCGCCTGTCGATGGTGTTCACCAAGGCCGCGGGCCAGCGCGTCGACTCCATCGCGATGCTTGCCGATCCTGACGCGCCGGTGACGCTCGACTACGCGCCGGCGGCCAGTCTGACCGACGCCACCAGGTTCACGGTGGTCGCCTCGGTCGCAGAGCCGGTGGCCTCTGCCGGCGGCAAGGTGACCGCGGCCTTCGGCATGATCGTCGACTGCTCGCCCCTCGACGCGCGCGACGCCTACGGCAGCATCTTCGTGACCAACATGAGCTGGCTCGACGTCGCCCCACCGGCGTTCACGTCATCCGGCGTCGCAGGCCTCAGCGCCAACGGCGCCAACGGAGTCAAGGCGACCTTCGACGGCATCCTCTCGCCCGGTCTGCTGGCGCACTGGGGCGTGCTCAGCGCGAGCGCGGTGCACGGGTACGTTGACTCGGGCCTCGCGGCGGGCCTCACGGGCGCGACGTTCTCCGGCGGCGGCCTCGGCAACGGCTCCGACTGGCCGCTGGACTGGCGCAAGTGCCGCGTCACCAACAGTGTCTGGTCGAAGCACGACATCCTGTGGGGCGTCGCGGCGCCGCCGCTCGCCAAGGCGGCAGGCACGTCGCCGAAGGGCAGCGTGCGCGGCGCCAAGCCGACGTTCAAGTGGCGCGTCGTGAGCGGCGCCCGGAGCTACGAGGTGAACGTCTTCAAGGGCGGCAGGCAAGTGCTCAAGAAGGCCGGCGTGACCGGGCTCTCGTGGAAGGCCCGCAAGGCGCTGCCTCGCGGCGTGTACCTCACGTGGAAGGTGAAGGCCGTCAACGCCTCCGGCGCCGGCCCGTGGAGCACGGCACTCAGGTTCAAGATCAAGTAGGGGACGGCCCTACAGCTTGATCAGCACGACCTCTTCGCCGTAGCGCCCGACGCGCATCCTGCCCTTGAGGCCGGCGCTTCGGATCGCCTTCTCCAGTGCCTGGCGGACCGTATCAGGCTTGCGCCCGATCTTCTTGACGTCGACGTCCATCGCTCGCTCGCCGCTGGCCGCGAACGCCTGCACGAGGGCGGGGTAGAGGGTCGAGGGGGAGCGACCCGGCCCGTTCGGCAATGTCGCCGGGTCGCGCGGCTTGAGCAGGTCTTTGGGGTCAAGCTTGTCGGCCATTGCCGCCCTCCGGGGTCGGGGGTGCGTATCGTGGCGCGCCGCCCAGGCATCGCTCGCGATCCGCACGTGTCCCGTGCAGGATACCCGAGAAGCGGCGCTCGCGACCGGCGCCGCCCGGCGCCCGCGCCGCGGTTCCGCCGCCGGGCGCTACCGGCTGGCTCATGACGGCCGGCTTCATGGTCCGCGGCCTCACGGCTCTGGCGCTGGTGGCCGCCATGGGCGTCAGCGTGCCCACGGTCGCGTGCTCGCTCGCCGGCTTCGGCGCGGCCGCACGCGACGCGCGACCCGGCCGGCGCAGGCAGCCGGCGCCCGAGGGGGAGCGCGCACCCGCCCGCGGCCTCGCGCGCTACGCCGGCCTGCTGCAGCGCGTCTTTCTCGTCCTGGTGACGGTCTGGACCGTGGTGGTCGCGGCGGGGATCTGAGGCCGGGTCGTCGACGGGGAGAGGCATCGTCACTCTGGGTCCGCGCGTTCCGGCGGCGCATGATCGAAGCATGAATGCGAGAGCGGTCACACCGTTCCAAACTAGGGGCATCCAATCGGCGCTTGTGCTCCACGGCTTCACACGACTACGATGCGTAGTGTGATGATTACCGAAAGTCGTCAGAGTGACTTGTCGGCGCTGTTTGCCTCCGCGACGCTGCTTCCGCTGCTACGCGCGTTCGTCAGCGACCCTGCGCGCGATCTCTATCAGCGCGAGCTGCAAAGGCTCACGGGCGCTCATCTGCGCCAAGTCCAGCGCGACCTGCTTCGCCTCGAGAACGTCGGCCTCGTCACGCGCAGAGTGCACGGCAACCGCACCTACTATCGGGCCGTCGGGGCGCACCCTTCGTTCGTCGCGCTGCAGGCTCTTGTCGGCGCGGCAGATCCGGCGGGCGCAGCGCGGGCGCCCGCGGGGTCCGTTTCGCGAGCGCCCACAGGTTCCGCGGCGGCGCGGCTCGGGCTCGACCGGGAGGACACTGTCGCCTTCTGCCGTCGCTGGGGGATCATCGAGCTCTCGCTGTTCGGCTCGGTGCTGGGCGGCGACTTCGGTCCCCAGAGCGACGTGGACGTCCTCGCGACCTTCGCGCCGGATGCGCAGCGGTCTCTCTTCGACTACGCGGCGATGCGCGACGAGCTCGCGGCGATCGTCGGCCGGCCGGTCGATCTGGTGAACAGGGAGGCAGTTGAGAAGGCCGGCAACCAGTTGCGGCGCCGGTCCATTCTGGAGAGCGCCGAGCTCGTCTATGCTGCCTGACGACCGCAATGCGGCCTGCGTCCTCGACATGGTGCTCGCCGCGCGGCAGGCCATCGCGTTCCTGGGGGATCGGTCCGTGGACGACGTCGAGCGGGACGCTCTTGTCCTCTCCGCTATCGCGCACCAGCTCATCGTCGCGGGCGAGGCGGCGAGAAGAGTCTCGGACGGCTTTCGGCAACTTCATCCCGAGATACCGTGGAGCCCGTCGATCGGCATGCGCAACGTGCTCGTGCACGACTACGGAGCGGTCCTGGCCGGCGAGGTCGTGAACACTGTGCGCCACGACCTGCCTGGACTCATCGAGGCGTCGCTGCCGCTCCTGCCGGCCGGCGCTGCAGACTGAGGCCCGGCCGTCCCCCGCTACAGCCCGGTCGTCCTCCCGCTGTCTTCGATGACGTTCACCGCGACGCTCCGCGGCACGTGTGCGCGCACCGCGCCGCGCAGGCTGTCGATCGGGGGCGAGGTGCCGGGGCCGATCGTCTTGACGACGATGTCGCCGGCGACCTGGCTCACGTTCTCGACCTGCCAGCCGGTCCCCCGGACCCACTGCCGCGCGGCCGCGTCGGTGGCGCGGACCCACTGCTCGTAGCGCAGCGTGCGCAGTGAGGCCAGCGTGAGCGGGATCAGCAGCGCGACCACGAAGACGGCTATGAGCACTTTGGCGCGGCGCCCGGGGTGCCTGCCGCGCTCCGCGGCCAGGCGGGCGTAGCCGGCCGCACCGAACACGACGACGCCGGCGACGATGATCGCGGCGGCGTTGACGAGGAACAGGACGAAGGCGCCCCACGCCAGGTCCAGGCGCCCGGACCCCAGCGTGATGCCGACGACGGCGAGCACCGGCACCAGCGAGATGGCGATCGCGACCCCGGCGAGGATGTTGGAGACGTCGCGGCGCACGAGCGCGAACGAGCCGGCGACGCCGACGGTGACGGCGATCCCGAGGTCGAGCAGCGTCGGCGCCGTGCGCCCGGTGATCTGCGGGTTGGCGTCCAGCGGCATGCGGCTGATGCTGATGAGTCCGACGAGGAAGCCGATCAGGACGTTGACGGCGACCCCCTCGACGAGCAGGAGCAGCGCGGCGAGGAGGTTGCGGCGCGATCCGGTGACGGTGGCCAGCGCCACGCCGTAGATCGGCGTGGCGAGCGGCGCCACGATCATCGCGCCGATCACCGCCGGCGTGGAGTCGCCGACGACGCCGCCGGCCGCGATGATGCTGGCGAGCACGAGCAGCATCCAGAACTGCGAGGTCTTGGCGTAGCGGTTGCCGGCGGTGAGGAAGAGGGAGTCCTCGATGTCGTCGAGGCCGTACCTGTTGTCGCCTCCGGCGTCGATCACTTTGCTCAGCCAGCTCATCCGGCCTCCTCCTGGCCGCGTTTGCGCTCAGTCTACCCACGCGCAGCCGCGTCCGGTCACCTGTACAGCGCCAGGCACTCCGCCGCGCGCACGCCAGCGATCACTTCGACGATCGCGGGTCCGCGGCTCACGATCTCCGCGGCGCCGACGCGGATCCGCGACTTCCCGAGTCGCGCGGTCTCCTCGATCGAGGCGCCGAACACGATGCTGGTCAAGTTCGCCCACACGGCGAGTGACGAGCACATGGGGCAGGGCTCGCACGTGCTCACGAGGACGGCCCCGCAGAGGTCCGCGCTGCCGATGGCCTGTGCCGCGGCGCGGATCGCTCGGACTTCGGCGTGCTGTGAGGGGTCGCGGTCCGTGACGCCCGTGTCGTGGGCGCGCGCCACCACGTCGCCGGCGAAGGCGACGACCGCCCCGTAGCCCTTGTCGCCGCCGGCCCGGGACGCCTGCGCCTCTTCGAGGGCGACGTCCATGAAGGCTTCCAGATCGACGCGGACGATGCCCTCGCGGCAGCAGGATGCGCGTGGCCGCAGCTTGCCGTAGTCGCGCACGAAGCGGAGGCGCGGATCGAGGTGAGAGAGGAACATCTGGGCCGGCTTCTCGCACACGCGCCGGCACACGACCCGGGCGTCGAGCCCGAGCGCCTCGCAGGCGGCCAGGGTCGGACATGGGTCACTGCGCTCCCAGAAGATCGCCGAGTCGTTCTGCGAGCTGATGGCGACCTCGTCGGCGGGGACGCCCAGTGAGCCGCGGACGAGCGCTTCGTAGCCGGCGCGGGGAGTGGGATGCGGGGGTCGTGCGCGGCCGTCCCACCAGGCCATGCGTGCCGCCAGATCGCCGCGCTCGGCCGCCGCCCAGTCGCCGGAGCGGATCTGGCCGATCAGCTGTGAAGCTCGAGCGTCGACGGGATCGCCCACGAAGCTAGCCTATCAGGCGACCTCGTGAGCGCGGAAAGGGCTTGGTCGCGGGGCGCCTCGGGCCAAGGCGAGCGACGAAACGGGGGGCGGGGCCCGCCCCGCCCCCCCCCCCCCC
>CAIWHY010000079.1 GCA_903912585.1 uncultured Thermoleophilia bacterium
CCAGCGTCGCCCGCGCCGCCGCCGCCTCGTCCGCGGCGACGCGCGCGCCGATCAGCCGCTCCAGACCGCTTTCGAGCAGCGGCGCGGCCTCGGCTAGCGCGCCGCGCCCATCCTCCGTCAGCGCCGCGGAGACGCCGCGCCGATCTTCCGCACAAGGGCACCGCTCGACCAGGCCGCGCCGTTCGAGCCCGTCGACCAGGCGAGTGACGGCGGTGCGGTTCACGAGCAGGCACTCGCCGATCTCGCTCATGCGCAGTTTTGCATCGGGAGCCCACGAGAGGTTCAGCAGCACGTCCACCTCCGGCAGGGAGAGGCCGAGGCGCGCTTGGGTGTCGGCGTCGAGCGCCGCCTGCAGCGTCTTGCTGGTCCGCACGACGGCGGCGAACAGGACGACAAGGTCGGGGCGCGATGTGAACGTCGATGGGTCCATGGCCACGGTTTTACCCAAGTTTCAGATGAAACTATCTCGCCGGGGACGACTCGCGCCGCCCGCGGCGCGGCCGCAGGGGATCGCGGCGCCCCAGCTGCCTCGTCAGAAAGGGCGTCGCCGTGCAGCCGAAGCTGGGTCGCTGCCTGCATCTTGCGTGACGCGCCGAGCCCACGCGAGCGTGTTCGAACCCTTGACAGCACGCCTCCACTCCTACTAAATGGCTGACATGGAACGCGTCCGGGGGACGCTTCGTCTAACAGGGGGTGTCATCGTGGCAGACCAGCCGTCCGCTCCACCGCCGGCCCAAGAGATGGATCAAGACACCAAAGATCTCCACGCGATGGGCTACGCGCAGGAACTTGATCGAAGCATGAGCAAGTTCTCCAACTTCGCGGTGTCCTTCACCATCATCTCGATCCTCTCGGGGTGCCTGACCCTGTACGGCTACGGCCTCCTGCACGGCGGCCCGCCGGTCATGCTCTGGGGCTGGCTGTTCGTCGGCGTGCTCGTGATCTTCGCCGGCATGTCGATGGCCGAGATCTGCTCGTCGTTCCCGACGGCCGGCGGTCTGTACTACTGGGCCGCCAAGCTGGCGCCCGGCGACAGCGCCCCGATCTGGTCGTGGTTCACCGGCTGGTTCAACCTCCTCGGCCAGGTCGCCGTCACGGCCGGCATCAGCTTCGGCTGCGCCTTCTCGATCTCGGCGTTCCTCTCGATCTGGACCGGCAACGGGTACTGGCTCTCGCCCGGGCACACCATCGGCATCCTGGCCATCGTGCTCTTCAGCCAGGGCCTGCTCAACACGTTCGGCGTGCGCCTGGTGGCGCTCCTCAACGACGTCTCCGTGTACTGGCACCTCATCGGGGTCGCCATCATCTTCATCCTCCTCTTCTGGGCGCCGTCGTCCGGCAGCCACCAGTCCGTCGGGTTCCTGTTCGGCAGCGAAGGATGGAACGCGTTCAAGGGTCTCTCGGGCTTCTCGCTGCCGCTCTACGTGGTCCTTATCGGTCTTCTGAACGCGCAGTACACCTTCACCGGGTACGACGCCTCGGCTCACGTCTCCGAAGAGACGATCCAGGCGCGCATCGCGGCGCCGAAGGGCATCGTCAACTCGATCTGGATCTCGCTGATCGCGGGCTTCATCCTGCTGCTGGCCGTGAGTTTCGCGCTCCCGCACGCCTTCCCGGTCACCATCAACGGCACGCTGTACAAGGACTACTCGTCGATCGCGACCGACCTCGTGCCGTGGGCGACGATCTTCATCTACGCCGCCGGCAAGACGATCGGCCTGCTGCTCGTCCTGGTCGTCATCGTGGCGCAGTTCTTCTGCGGCATGTCGTCGATCACCGCGAACTCGCGCATGATCTACGCGTTCTCGCGCGACGGCGCCGTGCCGTTCTCGAACTACTGGCATCACGTCAACAAGCGCTCCCGCGTCCCCGTCCGCACCGCCTGGTTCGGCGCCGTGGGGGCGTTCATCCTCGCCTCTCCGTACATGGTCAACACGGCGGCCTACGCCGCGGTGACCTCGATCGCAGTCATCGGTCTCTACATCGCCTATCTCACGCCGGTGTTCCTGCGCCGCATCAATCCCACGGCGTTCACGCCTGGGCCCTGGGTGCTCAGCAAGACGTGGGGCCCGATCATCGGCTGGATCGCGATCGTCTGGGTCGTCTTCATCTGCATCGTGCTGATGCTCCCGCAGTACACCCCGATCACGCGCCTCAACTTCAACTACACGCCGATCGCGGTGCTCGCGGTTATCGGCTTCGCCGGCATCTGGTGGGCGGTCTCGGCCCGCAAGTGGTTCACGGGCCCGAAGGTCCAGGGTACCGCCGCAGAGCTCGCCGAGATCGAGGCCGACCTGTCGATCTGACAGGCGGTCGCGTTCACGGCTTCGGCCACGAACACGGAAGGGGCGGGGAGCACGTGCTCCCCGCCCCTTTCTTCGTTTGCCGCCTGTCGCAGCGGCGCTCGCGGGCGGCAGCGCCTCAGGCGGGCGACAGCGCCCCAGGCGGCCGTCAGGCAGCGACGATGGCGCCCTCCTCCCCGCCGGCCTCGAAGTACGCGGCGGCGGTCAGCGCGATCACGAACGGCGTGGCGAGCAGCGCCAGCAGCCCGTTGGCGACCGAGCCAATGACGATGGTGATGATGACCAGAGCCAGGTGCTGCCAGAAGCCGCGCTCGAGCACCATGTCCTTGCTCGCCTTCATGGCGTCGCCGAGACCCATGCGGCGGTCGACCATGAGCGGGAAGACGTAGAGCCAGATCGTCGCCAGCAGCACCCCGCCCACGATGGTGATCGACGCGAGGCCGATCAGGATGCCGAGCACCAGCGCGGCGGCGAAGAACGACCAGAAGCGGTCCATCTGGCCGAACACGTCGCCGACTTCGGCCGTCTTTCCATCCCTGACGCGGTGCGCGACCATGCCGTACAGGCCAGCGAACAACGGCCCCACGAGGATGCCGAGCGTGAGCACGCTGAGCACGACGGCTACGATGCCGCCGACGATCAGCGCGCCGATGTCCTTGACGAACAGGTCCCAGCCGCGCTTGAAGACGCGGCCGATATCCAGGCCGGCCTGCGGCACGTTCTGCGTGACGACGACGGCGCTCATTGCTCCTCCTCGGTTGCGGTTTGGTCTCTGGAGGAAGCCTAGCCATGCGACCGCGCCGGGTCGCCCCCCCGGCGAAGCAGTGCGGGTCAACTCGAGGGGCATCTTTGCAGGGGCGTGCGGCCCCCGCCGGGGGTAGGGCCGCGCGCCAGGCGGGAGAGGCGCGCGGCCAGGCGGGAGACGAGCGCGACACCGCGCGGCCACGGTTTGGCCGGCAACGATTAGCGTGCTAACATTCGCTCGCTCGTCGCTCCGCCCCTCTCCCGCGAGGTACGCGTTGGTCAAGGCCGCACCCGAGTTCAAGATGACCGTACCGGATCTCCAGGGCGTCGACGACCTCTCGGCGCAGGTCTTCCGCGCCTTCCTCGGCACGGCGCGCATGCACATGCAGCTGATGATGCGCACGATGGCCGAGAGCGGCACGCACCCCGGCCAGGCGATGTGCCTGCGGCTGCTCAGCGTGAACGACGGCATCTCCCAGCGGGACCTGGCCGACGTGCTGAACGTGGCGCGCCCCACCGTGACCAGGATGCTGCAGGGCATGGAGAAGGCGGGCCTCGTCGAACGCCGCGCGGACGAAGCCGATCAGCGGCTCACGCGCGTCTTCTTGACGGGCGCCGGTCGCGACGCGGAGAGGCAGATGGGCGTCGCGGCGGCCGAGTACGTCAACGCCACGATCGCGACGCTGCCCGAGGACGACCGGCGCGAGCTCGCGCGCCTCCTCGACGAGCTCGGCGCCTGCATCACCGCAGCCTCGGAGAAGCAGCAGGAGGCGCGCCAGTGATCCGCCTGCTCAGGAGCGGCCTGCGCCCCTACCGCTGGCAGATCGGCCTGGTGCTCCTGCTGGTGCTCATCCAGGTCGTCGCCAACCTGTATCTGCCCACACTGAACGCCGACATCATCAACAACGGCGTCGTCACCGGCGACACGGCCTACATCCTCAAGGTCGGCGCCATCATGCTCGGCGTCACGCTCATCTACGTGCTCGCGTCCATCGCCGCTGTCTACTGGGGCTCGAAGACCTCGATGGCCCTCGGCCGCGACACGCGCGGCTCCCTGTTCCGCCGCATCCAGGGCTTCTCGCAGGCCGAGGTCAACAAGTTCGGCCCGCCTTCACTCATCACGCGCACCACCAACGACGTGCAGCAGGTACAGATGGTGGTGCTGATGATGCTGAACGTCGTCGTGGCGGCGCCGATCACGGCCATCGGCGGCATCATCATGGCGCTGCGCCTCGACGTGCCGCTCTCCGCCGTGATCCTCGTCGCGATCCCCGTCATGGGCGCCGTCATCGGCCTCGTGATGACCAGAGCCATCCCGCTGTTCATGTCGATGCAGAAGAAGATCGACCGCATCAACCAGGTCACGCGCGAGTTCCTCAGCGGCGTGCGCGTCATCCGCGCCTTCGACCGCACCGTGTACGAGGAGGAGCGCTTCGACGTTGCCAACCTCGACCTCACGACGACGACGCTCAAGGTCGGGCGCTTGTTCGCGGTCATGTTCCCGGCCATCACGATCATCCTGAACCTCTCGACGGTCGCGATCATGTGGTTCGGCGCCAAGCAGATCGCCGACGGCAGCATGCCCATCGGCGACCTCACCGCCTTCCTCTCCTACATCATCCAGATCCTGTTCGCGGTGCTCATGGCCACCATCATGTTCGTCATGGTCCCGCGCGCCGCGGTCTCGGCCCAGCGCATCATGGAGGTGCTGGACACGCAGCCCACGATCGTCGACCCCGAGCAGCCCAGGAAGGACGTGGCCAAGGCCGGCATCGTGGAGTTCCGCGACGTGGAGTTCCGCTATCCGGGGGCCGAAGAACCGGTGCTCAGCGGCATCAGCTTCACGGCGCGGCCGGGACAGACGACCGCGATCGTGGGCAGCACCGGCTGCGGCAAGACGACGCTCATCAGTCTCATCCCGCGCTTCTACGAGGTCACCGGCGGCAGTGTGCTCGTGGACGAAGTGGACGTACGCGAGCTGGCGCAGCAGGACCTGTGGAGCCGCATCGGCCTCGTGCCCCAGAAATCGTTCCTCTTCAGCGGCAGCGTGGCCGACAACCTGCGCCACGGCGACCAGGAGGCTGCCGACGAGCAGCTCTGGCGCTACCTCGAGATCGCCCAAGGACGCGAGTTCGTCGAGGAGATGCCCGAGCAGCTCGCGGCGCCCGTCTCCCAGGGCGGCGCCAACGTCTCCGGCGGGCAGCGCCAGCGCCTCGCCATCGCCAGGGCGCTGGCCAAGCAGGCCAATATCCAGATCTACGACGACAGCTTCTCGGCGCTCGACTTCACGACCGACGCCAAGCTCCGCGCGGCGCTGCGCAAGCAGACCGCGGACGCGACGGTGATCATCGTCGCCCAGCGTGTCGGCACGATCATGCACGCCGACCAGATCATCGTGCTCGACGACGACGGCACGATCGCCGGCATCGGCACGCACGGCGACCTGCTCGAGACGAGCGAGACCTACCGCGAGATCGTCACCTCGCAGCTCGGCGTGGAGGGTGCGGCGTGAGTGCCGCCGAGAACAAGGCGCCGCAGCCCGCTTCCGGCTCCACGCCGCCGCCGCGCCCGCGCGGCCCGCAGGGCCCCGGCCCGGGCGGCCCGGGTGGGCACGCCCTGGTGGCGCCGACGGCCAAGGCCAAGGACCTCCGCGGCTCGCTGCGCCGGCTCGCCGGCCAGCTCAGGCCCGAACGCGCGCTCCTCATCACCGTCGTCCTGCTGGCCGTGGTCAGCGTGGCCTTCGCGGTCGTGGGACCCAAGATCCTGGGGCACGCCACCAACATCATCTTCGATGGGGTCGTCAGCAAGCAGATCCCGGCCGGCGTGACCAAGGCGCAAGCCATCGCCGGCCTGCGCGCCAAGGGTCAGGGCCGCATCGCCGACATGATCTCCGGCATGGCCCTGCATCCCGGCCACGGCATCGACTTCAACGCCCTGGCGCGCACGTTGCTCCTGCTCATCGGCGTGTACGTGCTCAGCGCCCTCTTCGGCTGGCTGCAGGCGTACCTCATGGCCGGCGTGGCGCAGCGCACCATCTACCGCCTCCGACAGAAGGCGGACGAGAAGCTCGCGCGCCTGCCGCTCAAGTACTTCGACGACCATCCGCGCGGCGACGTCCTCAGCCGCATGACCAACGACATCGACAACATCTCGCAGTCGTTGCAGCAGAGCATGACGCAGATCATCACGTCGACGCTCACGATCGTCGGCGTCCTCATCATGATGCTCACCATCAGCTGGCTTCTGGCGCTGATCTCGGTGCTGGTCGTGCCGGTCTCGGTGGTCGTCACGATGTTCATCGCCAAGCGCTCGCAGAAGCAGTTCGCGGCACAGTGGGAGACCACCGGCGACCTCAACGGCCACGTGGAGGAGATGTTCACCGGCCACAACGTGGTCAAGGTGTTCGGCCGCCAGCAGACCGCCATCGACACGTTCGACGAGCAGAACGACAAGCTCTACCAGGCTAGCTTCAAGGCCCAGTTCATCTCGGGGATCATCATGCCGGTCATGAACTTCGTCATGAACCTCAACTACGTCGCCATCGCCGTCATCGGCGGGGTGATGGTCGCCAGTGGCCGCATGTCGCTCGGCGACGTCCAGGCCTTCATCCAGTACTCGCGCCAGTTCACGATGCCGATCACCCAGGTGGCCAGCATCATGAACGTCCTGCAGAGCACCGCGGCGTCGGCAGAGCGCGTCTTCGAGCTCCTCGACGAGCCCGAAGAAGAGCCCGACGCCGCCGAATGCGTCGTGTTCGAGCGCACGCGCGGCCACATCGAGCTCGAGGACGTGTCGTTCCGCTACGTGCCCGACACGCCGCTCATCAGCGGCCTCACGCTCGACGTGAAGCCGGGCGAGACGGTCGCCATCGTCGGACCGACCGGCGCCGGCAAGACCACCCTCGTCAACCTGCTCCTGCGCTTCTACGACATCGACGAGGGCCGCATCCTCGTCGACGGGGTGGAGTCCAGGGACATCAGCCGCAGCGACCTGCGGCGCCTGTTCGGGATGGTGCTGCAGGACACGTGGCTGTTCAGCGGCACCATCCGCGAGAACGTCGCCTACGGGCGCGAGGGCGCGACCGAGGACGAGATCCGGGCCGCCGCCAAGGCGGCGCGCGTCGACCACTTCGTGCGCGCCCTGCCGGACGGCTACGACACGCTGCTCGACGACGACGCCACCAACGTCTCCCAGGGCGAGCGCCAGCTGCTCACCATCGCCCGGGCGCTCCTCGCCGACCCCGACATCCTCATCCTCGACGAGGCGACGAGCTCGGTGGACACGCGCACCGAGGTGCTGATCCAGCAGGCG
This sequence comes from uncultured Thermoleophilia bacterium, assembly GCA_903912585.1. Classification (GTDB taxonomy): domain Bacteria; phylum Actinomycetota; class Thermoleophilia; order UBA2241; family UBA2241; genus CAIXSE01. Next base: position 7,359 of record CAIWHY010000079.1, read on the forward strand.
ATGGCCGAGCTTATGAAGGACCGCACGAGCTTCGTCATCGCGCACCGGCTCTCGACCATCCGCGGCGCCGACATCATCCTCGTGATGGACAAAGGCGCCATCGTCGAACAGGGTTCCCACCAGGAGCTCATGGACGCGCGCGGCTTCTACTACAGGTTGTACGCGAGCCAGTTCGAGGAGGCGCTCGACGAAGCGTCGTGAGGCGCGGGTCGAGGTCCGAGGAGTCGTCGCGAGAAGGAGGTGCCGGTGAAACGACTCGGAGCCGCGCTTCTGAGTGAGAGCGTTCTGAGTGAGAGCGAGCGGACGTTCGTCCACGAGAAGACCCTTTGGGTGCTCGAGAACGTCGGCGTGTCGATCCCGTCGGCGCGGGCGCTCGCGTTGCTTGAGCGCGGCGGCGCCGCGGTGGACCGCGAGTGCCAGGTCGCGCGGCTGCCGCGGCAGCTCGTGGAGCACTGCCTGAGCACGGCTCCGGGCACCGTGCTGCTGGCCGCCCGCGACGCGGCCCACGACATCCACCTCGGTGCCGGCGGGCGGCTGGTCTGCTGCGCGGACGGGGAGGGCACGCTCGTCGTGGACGACCTCACGGGCGTCGTGCGCGACGCGACGCTCGACGACATGCGCGACGTCTGCCGCCTGTACGACGCGCTGCCGGAGATCGACTTCCTCTGGACGTCGCTGGCGGCGCCGACGCTCGACCCGGCTGTCGCGCCGCTGCTCGTCGACGCCGTTGCGCTGCGCGAGTCGTCCAAGCACCTGCAGAGCGTGTCGCCCAAGACGCCGGCGATGGTGCCGGCCCTCGTTGAGATGCTCGAGGCCGCCGCCGGGGCATCACTGGCCGAGCGCCCCATCTACTCGTTCCTCCACTGCGCCGTGGCGCCGCTGCAGCACGATCCCGAGGTGACGGAAGCGAACCTCGACCTCGTCGCCAACGGCGCCACCATCTGCCTCGTCTCGATGCCGCAGATGGGCTCCACGGCGCCGATGAGCGTGCTCGGCCTCTGCGTCCTCGTGATGGCCGAGCTGCTGTCCGGGGTCGTCCTCTTCCAGCTCGCGACGCCGGGCTGCCGGATCGTCCTCGAGCCGATGCCCGGCGCCACCGACATGCGCACCGGCGGGTACCTCGGCGGCGCGCCGGAGGTGGCGCTCGCCAGCCGCGTGTGCGTCGCGATGAGCCGCTCCTGCGGCCTCCCCACCATCGGCAGCGGGAGCACGACCGACGCCAACGGCGTCGACTACCAGGCCGGCTCGGAGAGCATGCTGCTGTGGTCGTCGGTCGCGCTCGCCGGGGCCGACGGGCTCGTGGCGAGCTCGTTCTTCAACGGCAGCCGCGTGCTGTCGCCGGCCAAGACCGTCCTCGACGCCGACGCCATCGGCACGCTCCACCGCTTCCTGGAGGGCGTGCGCTTCACCGACGAGGAGGCGCTCCTAGACGACATCGCCGCGGTCGGCCCGGGCGGCCACTTCCTGGGCCGGAGCAGCACGCGCGCGAGAGCGCGAGCGGGAGAGGTCTTCGAGCCTCGCGCCTTCCGCCGCCGGCGCCTTGGCGACCACGCGGACACGGAGCTGGTCGCAGACGCGGCGGCGCGGGCGCGCGAGCTCCTCGCCACGCACGAGGTCGAGCCGCTGCCCGACGGCGCCGACCGGCTCATCGACCGTGCTATCGAGACCTACCGGGCCACCGCATGAGCCGGGAAGCTGCGCCAGGAGCGCGGGTCCCCGCAAGGCAAGAAGGAGAGAGCGCATGAACAGCGAGAGCCGGTTCCCCACCCGGATGGGCGACGGCGAGCTGGTGCGGATGACGCGCAGCGAGATCCGGGCCGACCTCGAGGCGGGCGTTGAGGTCGCGGTGCGCCGCGCCAAGGTACCGCCGCTGGCCGAGGACGAGCTCGAGCACCTGCTCGACATCTACGCCTCGCCGGCGCGCTTCACCGGCGTCGACATCGGCAGCGAGGTCGTGCTGTCGTTCGACGGCTCGGGCATGAAGACGATCGCCTCGCGCCGCGAGGACCTGCAGATCTACGAGCAGTGGTTCGGCGCCGACACGATCGAGCTGCACCACGTCGACTACTCCTTCAAGCCGGTCAAGGCGATCGTCCCGTTCGAGGCGCAGGAGATGCACGACGTCCTCTTGCGCACCGTCGCCCCGGTCCAGTATGGGGCGCAGCCGAACCTGGGCCTGTACTCGCGGCCGGACGGGCCGGTGCCCAACTGGTCGGAGCTGCTGCCGCTGGGCCGCATCGCCGAGGCGCGCGCCGCCCAGGAAGAAGCCGTGCCGATGGCCGTCAAGGACATGGTCTACGTGTGCGAAGCCATGTGGGAGGCCGGCGCCGACGGCGTCGACTTCGACACCTCGGCGGCGGCCGGCGACGCCGACTTCCAGGCCGCGCTCCTGGCGGTCGAGGAGGTGCGACGCCGCTGCCCCGGGCTCGGCATCGAGATCGGCATGTCGGGCGAGTTCGTGCTCGGCATGCACGGCGAGGTGGAGTACGACGGCGTGCGGCTGGCGGGCCTCTGGCCGGCGGATCAGATGCGCCTGGCGGCGAAGGCCGGGGCGACGATCTTCGGACCGGTCGTCAATGTCAACGCCAGCAAGTCCTGCGCCTGGAACATCGCCCGCACCTGCGCCATCGTCAAGCCCTGCGTCGAGCAGGCGACGATCCCCATCCACATCAACGTGGGCATGGGCGTCGGCGCCGTCTGCATGACCAAGTACCCTCCGGTGGACGCGGTGAGCCGCGCCTCGCGCGCCTGCGTCGACATCCTCAAGGTCGACGGGTTGTAGGTGGGGTCGGGCGATCCCTACGGCATGCCTTGCGCCCACACGATGGCGTCGGGAATGGGAGGCATGCGAGCTGCCGGAGATCTGGTAGGTCGCATGGAGATGACCCAGGGCATGAGGTTGCCGGAGGCAAAGGCGTTTGTGGCGGAGAAGCTCGGCGTATCGCCGGCGGACCTGTCGGACCCTGTGATCATGCACGAGATCCGCGAGAAGCTCGGGCTCGGGCGGATCACCACGTTCGAGATCAGCCACCCGACGCAGGCGGTGGCCATCGAGTCGAAGTTCAACGTCGAGGAAGTGCTCGGCGTCCCGGTCAACAGCGTGCGGCGCTTCGAGGAGCGGCGCATCGGCCCTGCGCAGCGGGGCCGATGAGAACCAGGAGGAGGTGAGGCGGCGTGAGACGAAACCAGCACGCCGGTCTGCGCACCAGTGGCGGGTTCAGCCTGAACGCCTTCACGGCGGAGGAGCTCGACCAGATCCACCTGGCGACGCTCGAGGTCCTCGAGCGCGCGGGCGTGTTCACCGACGATCCGGAGGCGCTCGACATCTTCGCCGGAGGCAGCTGCCGCGTGGACCGCGAGACGGGGATGGTCAAGATCCCGGGGCACGTCGTGGAGGACGCGATCGCCGCGGCGCCCGCGAGCTTCGTCGGCTGCGGGCGCGAGGAGTCCTTCGACCTCCTCTTCGAGCCCGGTCGCGTCGCGTTCACGACGTTCGGCGAGGGCCTGATGGTGGTGGACCCCGAGAGCGGCGAGCTGCGCCAGTCCACCAGGCAGGACGTGGCCGACACGGCGCGGCTCACCGACTATCTCGAGGGCATAGACGCCTACGAGGTCGCCGTCGGCGCCTCGGACGTCGAGCCCGGCATGGCCGAGATCGAGAACTACGCCGCGGCCGTCGGCAGCTGCCGCAAGCACATCTGCGCCTGCCCCATCGGCGGCTGGGAGACGCGCAAGGTCATCGAGATCGCCGCCGCTGTGGCCGGCGGGCGCGATGCGCTGCGCGAGCGTCCCATCGTGACGCTCGGCATGTGCCCTGTCAGCCCGCTGAAGCTGCCGAAGGAATGCAGTGAGGTGATCATCGAGGCGGCGCGCGCCGGCCTGCCCGCCAACATCCTCTCGATGGCGATGGCGGGTGCCTCTGCGCCCATCACGCTGGCCGGCACGCTGGTGACGCACAATGCTGAGGTGCTCTCGGGCATCGTCCTCTCCCAGCTGACGGAGCGCGGCGCCAAGGTGTTCTACGGCAGCTCGACGACGGCGATGGACCTGCGGCTCGCCGCCGCCTCGGTCGGGTCGCCGGAGTGCGCCATGATCAACGCCGGAGTGGCGTGCCTGGCGCGGCGGTACCGCCTGCCGAGCTACGTCGCGGGGTTGTAGGGGGACTCGAAGCTCAGTGATGCCCAGACCGGTCACGAACACACGTTGACGGCTCTGCTTCCAGCGCTGGCAGGTGCCAGCCTCATCTACGGAGCCGGGATGATCGAGTCGGGAGTCACCTTCGATTGCGCGCAGCTGGTGATGGACGCCGAGATCGCGCGGATGGTCAAGCGCACGGTGATGGGCATCCCCGTGAGCGACGAGACGCTGGCGGTGGACGACATCGTCGGCGTCGGCTCGTTCGGCGATTTC